>CAXEKM010000793.1:0-3626 GCA_963996645.1 uncultured Marinoscillum sp. | reverse complement strand
TTTTCCTGTAAGTAGTTAGGCATAGGACTATCTACACATAACTGAAAAGTCCCACGATAGCCGCTTGAACTATGACAATCTACACTTATATAATACCACTCTCCAGGTATCAACCCACCTGAATTGATATTAAGACTACTCGTACGTCCTGTGTAACCTTCACTTACCAACTCATTTTTGGAGGCATCAAATATCGCCAACATTCCATATTGTAAAGTCTGAGGAATGAGGCCAACAGTAACCTCCTTACTTTCAGCTTGAAACTTGAACCATACATTGTAATTGGGCCCATTTTGCCAATTCAATGGCCGCTCTCCATCCGGCGAACCATCTATATTCTCAAAATTTCCACAATAGTTATGTATTTGATCTAACAAGTAGGCATTATCAAATACATCATTATCAATATATTCAGATTCTTCAATACAGATCGAAAAACTACCCAGCGATTGATAATAATTACCATCAATGTTTAAATAATAAGTTTCTCCAGCATTTAAATTATTTGATTGCCATGTTGTCAAGCCTTGCTGTCGATCTCCTATTCCTAAAACTTCTCCTTGATCATCATGAAGTGCCAATCTTGGGCTCTCATTCAATGGATTCGTTCCAGAAGGAGTGATAGAAATTTCAACTTGCGAATGATTTGGAATGAATTTGAACCAAACGTTATGGAAAGTATTAGATTCTAGCCCCCATGCATCACCATCAGGCGTTGCATTTTCATTAGAAAACTCTCCATCTTCGGAACAGTATTGACCAATAACATTTAAAAGAGTGGCTCCACTAAAATAATCATTGCTTTCTAGTTGATCAATGCAAATTTTAAATGTCCCCTCTGGTCTGTAATAACTATCAACTCCTATGTAATAGGTTTGTCCAACAACAAGATCACCAGCGATGAGGTTTGTCTCAATTGAATTGCCACTAGTTGTAGATAAATCATTCCCTATCTCATCAGTTAGTACTACCTTAGGACCTTCAGTCAAAGGATTTTCTCCTGAAGGTGTTACCACGATATTTGCTGTATTGGCCTGCGCAACAAACTTGAACCAAACATCTTTTTGAGCATTACCTTGTTCTCTATCGGGATCATTTCCTGTAGCATTTTCGGTTGAAAATTCCCCATCTTTAGTACAATAACTATTTCCTATTTCTAGCAATTCGGCTCCAGCGAAGAAATCATTGTCATTTTCTTCTGCAATACATAATTGAAAAGAACCATCATATCCAGAACCAACGCCACTCACACTGATGTAATAATAGTCTCCTGGAATCAACAGAGATTGATTAAGCTCCACACTTTGAAAGTCTGAATAAGCTGATTCTGAAGTTATTTCAGCACCTGATTGATCAAGCAACTGTATACCTGCTCTACGAATAGGATCAGCCCCACCTGGCGTGAGAAATAGTCTCACTGAATTCTTACTGGCTATATATTTGAACCAAATATTGTTAAACGTGGGGTCATTGTACCCAGGAGGACTGTCCGGTGTTGCCTCAGATGTAGTCCACTCGCCTATTCCAGAACAATAAGTTCCATTTAAAATCAACTCTTCTGCACCTTCAAAAAAATCATTGGATACAGTTTGATCAATACACAACTGAAAATATCCACTATTTGAATCAGACCCGCTATTCTCTATGGTTATGTAATAGTTACTCCCAACATTCAATTCACTGTAATGAAGTGATAATGAAGCAAATCCATTAGCTGATGTCTCTGTAATGATGGAATTGTTTGAATTGCTTTCGCGCAACCTTAGAATTGGATTCTCTATATAACCCGATTGATTAAGCGTATTTAAACTGATATCAATTTCACTTGATAAAGCTTCTATGCGATACCATACACCATATAGGTCATTTTGATCAAACTGAGATCCTGAAGTAGCGCCTGCATTCGTAAATTCTTTATCCGCGGAGCAAAAACCAACAGAAGAAAGTTTCATCGCACCATTTGGTGTATCATTACCTAAAGGATTACTAATACAGATACCAAATGAAGAAGCATCTACCTCGCTGTGTACGCCTATAGCAACGTAATATTCTTCACCAATTTCACAGTCTATATCAACAGATAAATGACCTTGTGATTGACCATAATTAAGATTGATCTGCTGTCCTTCCTCGGAGAAAACTTGAACTTCTGTATTTGGATAATCACTGGTATTAAAATCAAGTTGCAGATTCACATTTTGGCTGTTCGCTCGAAATTTGAACCATGTATCTCCATAATTCGAAAACATGGTAGGTGTTGCTGGATCATAGGTTGATCCAACAGTGGTATATTGAAATGGTGCAGAACAAAAGCTTGCTCCATCTAAATATATAGCCGCATTTTTTGAGTCATTCAGCGGAGCAGGAGATGTTCCTCCATCCACACATATGGTAAATGCACCAGCACCTTCCTCATACTGACTAGCTACAGCAAGAAAATACTGCTGACCTGAGTTTAAGAATTGGTTGAAATTTAAATCCCCATTGGATTGGTCTGAATAAACCATATTGAAATTTTCATCAAATATGCCAACTACAGGATTTTGCAGACTACCGCTAGCTCCAGTCATTGAGATGCTCACATTGATGGGATCATTTCCAGAGATGAAAGAAAACCAAACCTCTCCAGAGGCATTCCAGCCGAATGGCTCCGTATTATCCTTTGTTGCGCCAGCTGTTGTAAACTGATTGGTTGCCGAACAAAAATTTCCTCCGGAAACGCTGAAGGGATTACTTTTCAAATCATTGGAAGGGACAGGCGCACCTGCTCCCTCAACGCAAAGTTTAAAACTTCCTACACCAAATTCGTTCTGACTTGCTACGGCTAAATAATACTGCGAACCTTGCTGAACACTGAAAGATCTATATAGAGAGTTAAAAGAGGAGCCATTATTAATTAAGTTGAAATTATCATCAAACAATCCGATAATTGGAGCAGTCATTGTTCCGTCTACTCCTCCGACCAAAACTTCTACGTCCAATCTCAATCCTGTTGCCTGGAAGGCAAACCAGACTTCACCTGAAACATTCCAACCGAATGGTTGAGTATCATCAATGGTTGCTGCTTCCACTGAAAACTGTCCCTGCCATGAACAATAGTTATCCTCTGAAATGGGAAAAGGATTTGTTCGTAGGTCATTTGAAGGAGTAGGAATTGTAGCTCCGTCAACACATAACGTAAATGACCCTGCCTTATAATCTTGCTGACTAGCAACAGCCAAAAAATATTCTTGCCCTTGCTGTACATTAAAAGAATAGTTTAAATCACTACTTGACTGTCTTGTCTGAATTAAACTCAGGTTTTCATCAAACAAGCCAATAATAGGGTCATCCATAGAACCGTATGATCCTCCAATGTTAACCTCTATCCGAAGTTGATAAGCATCTGCCGCCATTCTAAACCACACCTCTCCAGATGCCTGATATCCAAATGGCTGAGAAGAATGTATTGAAGCATCTTCATTAGTGAACTCTCCCGGATTTGAACAATAATATTCTCCAATAGAAAATGCCGTTTCCGGAGAATCGTTTAATGGCTGGGCAAACGCCCACAAACTCGTAAAAATCAAACAGAACAGCGTTATTGTTAATCTCATGGCTGTAATAGGTTAGGTTCTAAATGGTAT
>CAXEKM010000792.1:0-8731 GCA_963996645.1 uncultured Marinoscillum sp. | reverse complement strand
TAAAAACACTTCAATTCCACCGACTGTATCATCCCCCCATTGATTCAATAATTGAACCAACCTTATATCTCCTAGAATTACTTTATTATCAAAATCTTCTAAACCAGTTTCATAAATACCTGTAATAGTCAAGTTACGCCATCTTGGAGGGTTTTGATAAAACAAGACCATCACTTTATCTCCAACATTAAGCCTCAGATAACTAGCTATTTTAGCACTGATAGCTACTTCCGTTCCGTACTTTTCATTGGGAAACTTAGGAAAACTTCCAGCAATCATATGTTTATCAAAAGCAGTCGTATCAAAATTATGATCCAGTCCTTTTAATATTACTCCCTGAACTTCCTCCTCTGTCCTTAAAAGCCCTGCTTTAAAAGCATAGGTTTGAGCATAATCGACCCCAGGAAGACTCAAAAGAGATTCCATTAAAGAATCAGAAGCGATAATACTTGATTGTTCATAGGAAGTGGAAAGCGTGTATTTGCTTACTACCAAATGACCACTAAAGCTGTAGATTTTTTGCTTGATCGTATTCTCAAAACCTTTCAGAATCATAAATGAACCAATCAACGCCGCTAATGCGACAGCCACACTGACTACACCGATCTTATTGATGACGGTGGAGAAAGATCCGGTATCATTTTTGGTAATTCTTTTAGATATGAAATACGGTAAATTCAAGATTCGTATTTTTGAGAGATGCAATATTACAAGATATCTAAATTGAAGTCTGTTGTATTAGCAATCTTTTTGCTAATAACACAACTTCTATGTGATGCCCAAGAACTAAAAACCGGTGCTGATCAACTGGACATCCTTACCCCAAAACTGCAAGGAAAGTCTGTTGGTTTGCTTGTCAATCACACATCTGTTGTTGGTAAAACCCACTTAACGGATACATTATTGTCTCTAGGAATCAACATTCACAAGGTATTCAGTCCAGAGCATGGCTTCAAAGGCAACAAGCCCGATGGCGAGAAAATAACTGGTGAAACTTCGGAAAGTTTTCAGTTGATCTCACTTTATGGAGATGCGAAAAAGCCAACAGTCAAGCAACTGGAAAACCTTGACATCATGATCATTGACATGCAGGATGTTGGCGTAAGATGCTATACCTACGCATCTACCATGACCTGGATGATGGAAACCTGTGCAGAGGTTGGAATACCAGTTATCGTACTGGATAGACCTAACCCAAATGGCAGCTATGTAGATGGACCAGTGCTCAATGAAAAGTATGAATCCATTGTTGGACTGCATCCCATCCCTTTGGTACATGGCCTAACACTCGGTGAACTTGCCTTGATGATTAATGGAGAAGGCTGGTTGAGAGACGGCTTGAAGGCAGACCTAGAGATTATTTCGGTAACTGGATGGGATCATAACATGCCCTATTCTTTGCCCATAGCACCTTCACCCAACCTACCCAATGATCTTGCTGTATCCCTTTATCCTTCATTAGTTTTATTCGAAGGAACTGTGGCTTCTGTGGGCAGAGGAACTGATTACCCTTTCCAGGTGATTGGACACCCAGATTTCAAAGGTGGATTTTTTGGTTTTACTCCACACCCTAATGCGGGATCTAAATATCCTCCTCTCGATAATAAATTATGTGTTGGTATAAGCTTTATTGGTCAGGAACCTAAGTATGAGCTGGATATCTCTCAGTTAATTAACTTTTATCGGAATACCGAGGTAGATGAATTTTTCCTGGACTTCATCTATAAACTATCAGGTACGGATAAACTCAAGAAGCAGATAATCGGCAAGAAAAGTGAGTTGGAAATAAGATCCAGCTGGGAACAGGATCTGGCTGCATACAAACTGATGCGTGAGAAGTATCTGCTGTATCCTTAAATTAAACAAGCTCTTTCAAAAGCTTCAAATGACATCTTTTGAAAGAGCTGATTTTTATTCCTTTAGAATCGATATCTTCCTCCGATTCCACCCTGGAACCAGAATGAGAACGGATTATCGATGATTTCTAGAAAGAGTACAGCATCACCAAAAATGGACACTGGCACATCTGGGAAAGTGTATTCCAATCCGATCACAGCATCTGCACCTAAATCCACATTGGTTACACGCTCACCTCTGGCCACATACCAGTTGTTGTCACCATTTACACGGTAACGATAATCATATTCATAGCTTTGAGATCTGATTTGACCACCAAAACCATAATACCAATCCAATCCAGTAACTGACTCATCACCGATTTTGGAAATCTTATTGTGAATTAAATAATGAGCTTGAAATCCGATTGGCTGTGAGGCCTGAACTCCTAAGTATTGGATATCTGTGTAATTATAATTTTGATCCAGATACCAATCGTTAAAGTTGTTATTATAATAGTTTCCGTTGAAATAATGAGTTCGTCCCAAGCTGAATTCGAAAGCTGTACCACCCATATATCTCTTAAGCGTAATACCCGTTGGATCTCCTAGTCTTAGACCAATTCCCCAATCACTTTTTTGAGATTGAGCTGTAGATACTTGTACGATTAAAAATAGGCCAAGTACAAAAAACAAAAATTGCTTCATTTGCTGATTTGAGTTGTTAATTAGTTTTGAGTTTGTCTTATCAAAATCCATGCTAAATCATTTTGGAACATGACTTTTTGAAAGCCGGCAAATCTAAAAAGAAACTCAAATCGAAAAACTTAAAAAATCCAGTTCCTTGCTCAATGGGAATGATTGACGTTTCAATGCCTGCAAATGCAGAATAATCAGAAGCTCTAAAAAGCTGGAAAAGCTATCAAATCTAACTTGATAGCATTTCCAATATTCTAAATATCCATAGAAATGAGCTCAAACTCACTCTGTGTGTAGGGTTCTTCGTAGATCAACCTATCAATGAACCAATCTTGTAAGTTTTGCATAACCTCCTTTTGATGAGCTATGCAACCGTGATTATCTCCTTCATAAACAATCGCCTTGTAAGGAATTGCATACTTATCCGCATGCTCCAGGAAATAAGGAATCTGCAGAAAGTTAACACTCTGATCTTCCGAACCATGGATAATCAACATAGGAACATCTTTAGGCAACTGATCTACCCATTTGATGACGGACCGAGCATCTAGTGCTTCCCCCTGATTATTGGCATAGTTTGGAATTAACCATTCACACACCACTCCAATTTCAGGGTGATATTCGATGGTATGTCGTAAGTCAGTGATTCCTCCAAGATTAGCAATTGCGTCTATTTGCTGTTTTGAATCTTGCTTTAGAGCCAAGTAGTTCATCATGCCACCGCGACTCAAACCAAACAATCCTACCCTACTGGTATCAGCAAATGGAACCTGGCCAAGTGCATCAATCAAGTTGAAAATATCATGAACATCTTCTCCTCCAAATTGCTCTCTTCCTTCGCTACCAGAGTTACCACGATAGTTCGTAGCAGCCACCACAAATCCTTGCTCTGCAAGTGGTGCTAATATTTCTACCGCGTGAGCAACCAGCAATCTTCCAAGATCTTGATTCCCTCCCCGATTATACAGTATAATCGGAGTGTTCTTATCCAAACCCTTTGGTTTCACTAAAAACCCGGTCACCATCATTCCATCACTTTGATAAATCATACTATTGATCTCTACCCGTTCGAGATAATCGTATTGATCTGGATGATGTTGAATCTTCTTAAAGATTGGTGTAGCACTAACATCTACAGGTCTGGATTTGATGAGTTCGCCCGTTCCGAACTCACCAAATTTCAACTTGACCTGCTCTACTGTAGTCTCCTGATGTTTTGAGGCACAACCAAAAAACACCAGAAGTAACAACATGATTCGCATCATAATTTATCCATGGACTCCTTATACATTCTAAAAAACAAGAATGGTAAGAATCCGAATCCAAAAAACAAGAATGAGAAAATCACCAGGATATTAGCCCCCATAAAGTGGTTGATCTTAAACAAGGTACCGACCACAAAAAACACAAGACTCAAAAGTCCGAAAATCCACTTCATGCGCTCCGAGAGCACTTCATGAACCAAGGCTTTATACTTGTTTATCAGTACCATTGGCACAAAAATGAAGGACAAACCAAAAGTCCCAATTAGCAATTGAAGATCAGCCCCAGGCCAATGTAGGAGCTTAAACAAAAGGCCGAATGTAAAGGCCGCGGAAAAAATAAACCCAGAAATGTAGGTCAATCGTTTCATGTTCATAATTTTGTTATAGTTAAGTAAAAAAAGAGTTTCATTTTGAATCTCACCATACCCGTTCGGTGAGGTTTGAAGAAATGCTTTTTGATAGGCCTGTTCGAAAGACAGGCCTTTTTTTATTTCGATTTCCACAAGGCAGCACATGTGATCCAGCAAATCATCCCGCAATTCTTTGCTTTTCACATCTCCTTTGAGAATTTCTTTCTCTATGAAGTCTACTTGTTCGTCGGTTATCATAAAGCAGGCATTTTATTTAAGTCAGTGAATATTACTTTCTGAATAGTCGCTAAAAAATCCTTTAACTCAGCAATTTGTGCATCTTTCTCCTTCTTACCTTTTTTAGTTAAGAAGTAGTATTTCCTCACACGCTTACCAATACTTTGCTCTTCATAATCCACAATTCCATCGTTCAACAACTTATGAAGCGCCGGATAAAGCGAGCCGTCTTTTAGCAATATTTTACCATCGGTGAGATCCTTCACTCGTTGTGAAATTTCATAACCATACATCCGGTCATTCTCCTCCAACAGCTTCAGCACCATCACTCCAATAGTCCCTTTTAGTAGTTCTTTTGAATACATAGAACAAATATACATAGAAATATGATGTATCAAAATTCTACGTATAAAAAGTAGCTCGGGTTTACTAGCTTTGCCAACCTATGAAGGATCTAAGGATTGTGTTTATGGGTACACCGGAGTTTGCGGTTCCCTCATTGCAGAAGTTGGTTGAGAGTGATTTTAATGTAGTAGCGGTCATTACCGCACCAGACAAACCGCAAGGAAGAGGTAAGAAACTTGGTACTTCTCCTGTAAAAGACTATGCAGTTTCAGCAAACATCCCTGTATTACAACCTACCAATCTTAAGAGTGAAGACTTTCAGTCTGAACTCAAATCTTATGAAGCAGATCTTCAGATTGTCGTTGCTTTCCGCATGCTTCCAGAAGCAGTTTGGGATATGCCTCCATTAGGATCATTTAACCTTCATGGATCTTTACTTCCCAACTATAGAGGTGCAGCTCCTATCAACTGGGCGATTATTAATGGTGAGAAAGAAACCGGAGTTACCACTTTCAAACTCAAGCACGAGATTGATACTGGAAACATCCTGCTTCAGCATGTAGAGCCTATCAACTACGAAGACACTGTAGGAACGGTCTACGAACGCTTGATGAACAAAGGCGCTGATTTGATTGTAGAATCAGTTAAGAAAATACAGAGTGGTGACTATGAGCTCAAACCTCAACCTCAGGTAAGTGAAGACAAACATGCACCAAAGATTTTCAGAGAAGACTGTGAGATCAACTGGGATCAGCCATTAGAAAAAGTGAGAGACTTTATTCGTGGTTTAAGCCCGTATCCTGCCGCCTGGACAACTTTAGATGGATTGACCTTCAAAGTATATATGGCAGAGAAATCAGAAAGAAATTATAATGCTTCGTCTGGATCTTTCCATTCGGATGGTAAAAACTATATTGATGTGGTTACAGCTGACGGAGCATTGTCACTCACTGAAGTACAGCTACAAGGAAAGAGAAAAATGCTCACCGATGAATTCCTCAGGGGTTACCATTGGAAGGACGAGCACTGAAATACTGAATAGGCAGTGAAAGTGGACCTATAAGCAGAGACAACAAAATCCATTCATATGGATCTTGCTTCTGTTTACTGGCCAGAATCACGTTACCCAACACAGATATAAAACAGATTGCAAGGAGTGCGATTAACATTGTATTTATTTTTCTTTGAATACGATTAACTTAAAAGAAAGGTTATGAAGATATCCATGATAGCAGCAATGGGGCAAAACAGAGTAATTGGTAAAGACAATGACATCCCCTGGCACCTGCCTGATGACTTTCAATATTTCAAAAAGACAACTGAGGGTCATTACGTACTCATGGGTAGAAAAAATTACGAATCACTACCTCCGAAATTCAAACCACTTCCCAATCGTCCCAACGTCGTGATCACTCGAAATGAGTCTTACGATGCTCCCGGAACAGAAGTGGTGAACAGTCTGGAAGATGCGATTGAAATAGCCCGAAAAAACAACGAAGAGGAAGTATTTATCATTGGTGGTGGCGAAATCTACAAACTTGGTTTAGCCTATGCAGACACCATCTACCTTACGGAGATTAATGGTGAGTTTGAAGGGCAAACCATTTTCCCAGAATTTGATAAATCAGCGTGGAAAGAAGTGAGCAGAGAGCATCATTCCACAGATGAACGTCACAAATATTCCTTCGATTTCGTAATTTATAAGAAAATCTAACGGATCATGAACTCACAGAAAAAACTCCTGAGCATTCTACACATTGTATACGGCTCTCTTACCCTCATTACATTGTTAATCGTCAATCTGGCACTTGAAGTGGCCCTACCCTTTATAGAAAATGAAGTTAGCGGAGATGAACTACGACTCATCAAAACGGTCTTTCTTTTCGTTCATTCATTATTCTTCATTCTAATTATACTATTCCCTCTACCCTCTATTGTTGGTGGCATTGCTCAACTGAATGGTAAAAAATGGGGATTGACAGTAATGATGATTTCAGGGTGTTTATCTCTATTGAGCGTACCAGTCGGAACAGCACTTGGAGTGTTCACTATCTATGTATTTACTCAATCCAGCAAGCAAGAACAAAATGACTAAAATCAAAGATCAGGTAATAATGGTAACTGGTGCCTCATCTGGCATCGGTGAAGCACTCGTATATGAGTTATCTAAACAAGGCGCCAAGCTGATTATTTCAGCCAGGCGTCGCGAAGAACTCGAACGAGTAAAATCAAACTGTCAAATGCCTGATCAAGTCAACATCCTTTCTTTGGACCTGGCTGATAGCTTCGCTATTAGTCAAAAAGCTAAAGAAGCGGAATCAATCCATGGTCATATTGACATTTTAATCAATTGTGGAGGCATCAGCCAAAGAGAAAAAGTGATCAATACCAATCTGGATGTAGATCGCAAAATTATGGAGGTCAATTATTTTGGAACAATTGCTTTGTCAAAGGCTCTTCTTCCAAAAATGATTGAGCGAAAGTCTGGACATCAAGTGATTATCACTTCTGCTGTTGGCATCATTAGCACACCTTTCCGATCTGCTTATGCTGCTTCTAAACATGCACTACATGGTTTTTATGATGCACTGAGAGCGGAACATCATGCCGATGGACTGAAGGTCAGCATTATTCTTCCAGGCTTTGTTCGTACTCAAATAAGTGTCAACGCACTGACAGGAGACGGAAGTAAGCAAAATAAAATGGACGATGCACAAGCTGGGGGTTTATCTGCAGAAGAATGTGCCGTTAAAATCATCAAGTCTATCGAAAAGAACAAAGAGGAAGTCTATATCGGTGGATTTAAAGAAGTCGCTGGTATCTATGTGAAAAGATTCTTCCCTACATTGTTCTCAAGAATAGTCAGAAAAACAGCAGTAACTTAATATAGTATTGAATCTTCACCGCTCATATTGGTTCACCCTCCTTTTTTGTTTCTCAGCGATGTTTCTCCATGCGCAGAGCAATTCCTATGAAAAAGGCTGGATATATATCAAACTTGATCAAACCTCGACTCAAAGCAGACAATCCAATGTTCTCAATCTGAGCGAGATAACTGGAATCCAGAAATTTGAACCTTTACGAAAAAATGTATCTGCCTTAAGAAGTGAACCGTCTATTCTAGATGGGCTTTACAAAGTTCAGATAAACAGTGATTTGGACATACAGCAACTATGTGACAACCTGGAGCAATACAGCAATGTATATTATGCGGAACCCGTCTATCAAGAGGAACTCCTGTACATCCCAAACGATCCTGCAATAAACGCGGGATCTCAAGACTATCTGGACATCATTAGCGCTTATGCAGCCTGGGACATTACCAGAGGAGATACTTCCATGATTATGGGAATCAGTGATACCGGAGTAGATTATTTCCACAAGGATCTAATCAATAAAATGTATGTCAATGAGGATGATCCTCCTAACGGAATCGATGATGACAACAATGGCTACATTGACGATTACAGAGGCTATGACTTTGCAGATCGAGACACATCGGCGCTTCCTGGCAATGACTATCACGGAACAAGAGTAGCCGGTATCGGAGGAGCAGAGGCTGATAATGGCTTTGGAATGGCTGGCGTAGGTATCAATATTCAAATTGGCGCACTAAAAATCTTCAAATCTGAATCTGGTAGTGCATCAAGTGCTTATGAATCGATCATCTATGCCGCAGACAATGACTATGATGTCATCAATCTGTCTTGGGGTTCAGCCAACAGTTATTCACTCGCTGCTCAGGACATCATCGATTACGCTGTAAATGAAAAAGATCTGATTATTGTAGGTGCCGCTGGAAATACCCCACAAGAATTGAATTTTTATCCGGCCAGTTATGACAATGTGCTTTCAGTAGCCTCAACGGAACTAAACGACACCAAAGCTTCTTTTTCAACATTCAGCTACCATGTAGATATATCAGCTCCTGGAAGAGGAATTTATGGCACCACAAGCAACAACGGATTCACAGCTGGTGATGGCACCTCTTTTAGTAGTC
>CAXEKM010000791.1:0-4907 GCA_963996645.1 uncultured Marinoscillum sp. | reverse complement strand
TTTATGCATTCCTCTAATCTTGCCATTGGCATCCGGTATTGGATCACCATGTGGATCATACTCAGGAAAACCCAGAAGCTTATCTAACTGATCTACTAGTTTTTTGGACTTAATGTGTTCCAGTTGCTCGGCTACCTCATGAATTTCATCCCAGGTAAATTCCATTTTCTCCACCAGAAACGTTTCCCACAATCGGTGTTTTCTTATCACAGCAAATGCAATTGTTTCACCCTCTTTCAGCAGTGATATAGCACCGTATTTTTTGTAATCAATGAATCCCTTTTCTTTTAGCTTCTTTAGCATACTACTCACCGTAGCAGGAGATATTCCAAGATGACTCGCAAGTTCATTGGTACCAAGTTCCTTCCCGTTTCGATTCAGGTTTAGGCTGTAGATGGCTTTCAGATAATTCTCCTCTGTGATAGTGATCATGTTTCAAAAGTAAGTATCGCATGTCTTATTTAAAAGTTTGATATGTCTAACTTTAATTAATAGATTTGTATAAAATTATTTTGAGATGAATAAAATAATAATATACCTGAGCATTGTCACTTTTGTGTTGGCTATTTCATGTGAGGAAATAATACCAGCTGCTCCTGCTGAAAATGAGCTGCTGGATGGCCCTACGGAAGGCTTATCCCATGCTGAGCAAAGACAATTTTTGGATGGAGATATTGCTTTTAATGACGAGGTGTTTTCATTGGAAAATGGACTTGGACCAGGCTTTGTTGCCACGTCCTGTGGAAGCTGTCATGCAGGAGATGGCAAAGGTCATCCTTTTACCACGCTCACTAGATTTGGTCAATCACTGCCAAACACATTGCCGGATCTATCTATTGGAGGCCCTCAACTCCAAAACCGAGCAATACCAGGGTTTGAACCTGAAAAACTACCAGATGGTATTCCATTCATGAAGTTTACTCCACCGGCTGTCACTGGGTTAGGATTCCTTGCAGCACTTTCAGATCAACAGATTCTGCAGAATGTGGATTCTCTTGATGAAGATGGTGATGGTATCTCCGGAAAACCAAATTACATAACACCACCAGACTATTTTGAACAGAAAACAATTCATCAGCCTGTCAATGATAAAATCATTGGACGTTTTGGGAAGAAAGCTGCGGCTATTGATTTGCTTCAACAAACCGTAGGTGCCTACAATCAGGATATGGGAATTACTTCAACTTTTGAGCCAATTGATCCTTACAGCCAGCTTTCCACCGATCCGGAAGTTTCGGATCAAACGATCCGTGATGTGGTCTTTTATCTCAGAACATTAAAGGCCCCTATTTCTAGATCGGAAGAAAACACAGTGGTACTACAAGGGAAGTCAATATTTACCCAAATTCAGTGCGCCTCATGTCATATTCCCGAATGGACAACCCCAGAGTCTGATATCGAAGCATTATCGAATAGGACATTCTACCCGTACACGGATTTGTTGCTACATGATATGGGCCCAGGTCTGGATGATGGTGCCACCGAAGGATCTGCTGAAACATACGAATGGCGGACTCCACCATTATGGGGCTTGGGGCTTTCCCCCAATTCGCAAGGTGGGTCATTCTTCTTAATGCATGATGGACGAGCCGGAAGTATTGAAGAAGCTATCCTGCTTCATGGCGGAGAAGCTGACAACAGTAAAAATCAATTTGTCTCTCTTTCTGAAGATGATAAAGAGGCACTCATTAAGTTTCTCAAATCTCTTTAGATATGGAACGAAGAGAATTTGTCAGGAAATGCGGAATGGGCTGCCTCGGTATAGTGGCAACAGGTTTACTCCTTGAAGGATGTGCTGGAACCCGATACATTTCTGGGAATATAGAAGGCTCCTATCTGAGTCTGCCTGAAGCAGCTTTTTTAAAAGAGGAAAATAACTATTTAAAGCATGTAGTGGTGCAGAATGAAGCATTACAATATCCAGTAGTTGTTTTCCGCTTCCATGACAATGAGTACAAAGCCTTGCTCATGAAATGCACACACCAAGGCACGGAACTTCAGGTATTTGGAGACCGCCTACAGTGTCCTGCTCATGGAAGTGAGTTTACACAAGACGGGAGTGTTCAAAATGGCCCGGCGGATACATCGCTTAGAAGTTTCCCAATTATAAAAGAAAGTAAAACACTTAAAATCGATTTATCATGAGGAAGTTTGGTTGGATACTTATAACAATAACATCTCTGCTTTCGATAGATGCAAAGGCTCAAATAGACAGTACGTTACTCAAGCGTACACCAGTTGATACGGCAAAAAACCTACTTAATATGGATGCTGTTTACAACAGACCTTTCCTGCAGGTTGGTAAGTTGCCTGTATCGGTAGGTGGATATATTGAGGCAGATTATGGATACATTGGTGAAGATGGTGTGACTGATGGTCATAGCTTCCGAGTCCCGCGAATGACGCTTTTTGTTGCTTCCTCAATACATAGAAAAATCAAGTTTCTTTCTGAGATAGAATTTGAGGAAGGTGGAGAAGAGGTAGCCATAGAGTTTGCGGCACTTGACATCAGTATGCATCCTCTTTTGAATCTACGTGGCGGAATCGTGATGAATCCAATCGGAGCATTCAATCAAAATCACGATGGACCTAAATGGGAGTTTGTGGATCGCCCAATAGCTGCAACGGATATGCTGCCAGCAACCTGGAGTAATGTTGGCTTTGGACTTTATGGTAAATATTACATGAAAGAATGGGCATTTGGATATGAAGCCTACCTGACCAATGGATTCAATGATGCCATTATCAATAACGGAGAGAATCGCACGTTTTTACCCGCATCTAAAGAAAACAAGGAGCGGTTTGAAGAATCATCTAACGGAGAGCCATTGCTGACAGGAAAAATAGCTGTAAGACATAACAAGGTTGGTGAAATTGGCCTTTCATATATGGGAGGAATTTACAACACCTATGAAAAAGACGGCTTGATATTAGATGATAAAAGGAGACTGAACGTGTATGCGATTGATTTTAATACGACAATTCCTGTAACCAAGACCTTTATTGTCGGTGAGTGGGCGTGGATAAACATCGATGTGCCTAGTACTTTTTCTCAGCAATTTGGAGATCAACAAAAAGGAGGTTTTGTAGACTTTGTTCAGCCGATTCTTACCGGGGATTTGTTTGGCTTCAATAACGCTTCTTTCAATGTTGCTATGCGTTTGGAATATGTTGATTGGAATGACGGGACATTCCGTGAAACAGGAGGAAATATCGGAGATGAAATTTGGGCAGTAGTTCCGGCGATAAGTTTTCGCCCCACCGCTCAGACAGTGATTCGATTAAACTATCGATTCATGGAACAAACCGATATTCTGGGCAATCCACCTGCTAAGATCTCAGGTATCCAGTTTGGCGTTTCTTCGTATTTTTAGTCAATGCTCGAACAAAAACTTAAAAATAGAGACATCAAACCAACAGCCATGCGGCTGTTAGTACTCAGAAAGCTCGTAGAATCAGGAGCAGCAATAAGTCTCAGTGATCTTGAAACAAAATTTGAACGGGCAGATAAAGCTACGCTTTACAGAACCCTCAAAACCTTTGAAGACAAGAAGCTCATTCACAGTATTGATGATGGAACCGGTGCGGTGAAATATGCCCTCTGCGAAGAAGGCTGTGAATGCGAACCCCAGGATCAACACATCCACTTTCATTGTGTGGGATGTGGCGAAACTTATTGCCTAACTCAGTCTAAAATCCCTCAAACAAACATTCCAACAGGTTTCAAGGCAGCCAGTGCCAGCATGGTCTACAAAGGCACATGCGCGAACTGCTCCTAAACTTTGCAAACAAGTTGCACTCCTTTTTCGTTATACTTGCATAGTGAAATTTTCCGCATTCATATTATCGCTGTTTCTGTTAGGGCTATCGGTAGCACCGTGTGCGGATGAAACCACAGCAGATAGCATCGAGGTTTCATACGAACAACCTGGTTCGGATCAGGACCACAATGAATCCGAAGATTTATGTTCTCCTTTATGTGTTTGTCATTGCTGCCATTCACATCTTGTCGTTCAGCAAACTTTTATAAGTGAATTAGGTATCCTTACATTTCCTCTCCAGGGAAGCACCTATACAGATCCAATAACATCAGGATTTGTCGGCTCACTGCTACAGCCACCTCAGGTTTAAAATCAGTTTCATAAGGACAACTCCGTCCAACTCGATCCTACTCTAAAGGATCGAAACAGAATCATTTTAACTGATACTAAATCATTTCATACATGATCAATAAAATCATATCGTTCTCGATAAAGAACAAATTCATTGTGGGGTTACTCACACTTGCACTCATAGGTGTGGGGATCTATTCCATGTCCACGGTCAATCTGGGTTCCGTCCCTGATATCACCAATAACCAGGTACAGGTGATGACGGTTTCACCCAATCTGGCTACTGAGGATATCGAGCAGTTCGTTACCTATCCTGTCGAGTTGGCCATGGGCAACCTTCCTGGAGTGGATGAGATTCGCTCTGTTTCACGATTTGGCCTGTCGGTGGTGACCATCGTCTTTGAAGATGACATGGGCACCTATTTGCCACGCCAACTGGTGCAGGAAAAACTGAACGAACTCCAGGAGACCATTCCCCAAAAGTTCGGAAGTCCCACTATGGGGCCAATTTCTACAGGTTTGGGGCAGATTTACGAATACACCATCCAACCTCAGGAGGGTTTTGAAACAAAATACTCACCAACAGACCTGCGAACCATTCAGGACTGGATTGTAAAACGACAGCTTACGCTACTGGATGGAGTAGTTGAAATCAACTCATTTGGGGGTTACATCAAGCAATACGAGGTAGCCATCAATCCTGAAAAGCTCAACGCACAAAACGTTAGCATATCCCAGGTATATGAAGCACTGGCGAGGAACAATGTCAACACCGGAGGGGCTTATATTGAGAAG
>CAXEKM010000790.1:0-3922 GCA_963996645.1 uncultured Marinoscillum sp. | reverse complement strand
CCAGCCTATTCCATTCAAATGGCAAATGATTCAGTTTGGAACAGTGAATTGGGATACAATTTATTACAATCCGATATTAGTATCAACACAACAAATGATGGTTCAAATTACACAGGTTCTCAATTTTTCATAGGATCAACTACCAGCGAAAATCTATCTATTCCTGGCACCAATGTCATTTATGGAGGTGGGGGAAATAATGGAATTACGATCTATTGGGGGAGACAGTCAGCAGATTATCAACGAATCATTGAAAGAAATGATGGTAATGAATTCCAAATCATTGCTTCTATTCCTGGAAATCAAGATTATTACATTGATGCAAATGTGGAAGAAGACCTCTCTTACAGTTATCGCTATTATCTAACGAATGGAACAGCTAAAACTACAGTTTCAGACGAATTTAGCGCTTCTAAAACGAACTCTACCCCATCCATTAGCGCGGATGGAAGCCTAACTGATTGGTTATCGATTCCTCCTCTAGCCACTTCAATAGTTAATAACAACCCTATCACAATTAGCACCTATTTCGATGCTCAAAACGTGAATTTCCTATTAAATGGTTCTATTGAACAATATGAAATTTACCTGGACAGTGATAACAACAGAGAGACTGGAAACAATGAATCTGAGCTGTTTTCTGGTTTCGAATATGCAATTATTGACGGCAGTCTTTACGAATACACCGCCAACTCCTGGACAAGCATAGAATCTGATATCACCTCAGGAAGTGATGTGAGTACAGAGTTGGCTTTTGATTTCGATCTGCTAAACAATCTCCAAAACAATCAAATCATCCCTATTCACCTAAAAATCAATAACACAACTATTTTAAGTAACCAGGAAACCAATCCAATTAACTATAGATTACTTCCGGCAAGTCTTCCTGAGAATTTTCAAGTTGTAAAATCATCCACAGCCCCTGAATCAAGCCTGGTTGTATCCTGGACAAAATGTGAAAACTGCACTAGCTATGAATTGACCAGATCTGAAGACAACATCAATTTTGAAATTATCTCAGAACCTGAGGCAACGAACACTCAATTTCGAGACATCAACCTCACTAATTTCACCACTTACTATTACAAAATAGCAGCAATCAATGAATTAGGTAAATCAGATTATTCGGAAGCAATAAGCGAATCGACAGGTGTAACATTAAACACTACAAGAGCACTAACTTCAATTTATCCGAATCCCACTGAATCTTATATAAACTTAGATCAAACCTATAAGACAGTTGAAGTTTATGACCTAAGTGGCACCATGCAGTTTAAAAAAAACAATGTCGATCAGATAAATCTTGGCAAACTATCGAAAGGTATCTACATACTAAAATTACTGGAAGGCAATATTATATCAGAAGTTAAAGTGATCAAGCAATGATCACTTTAACTCCAGCATCTTCTAGTCTCTTGTGATCATCTGCATCGATCTTATCATCTGTGACTACTACATCGATTTTATCAATACTACAAATAAAGGCAAAACTTTTCTTCTTGAATTTACTACTATCAGCAAGTAGAATCACCTCATTGGCTATTCCTATCATCACCTCATTTACATGAGCTTCCTCGATATTTGGTGTATATAGCCCTGTCTTGGTATCAAATCCATCTACACCAAGAAAAGCCTTGTCCACATAAAAGTTTTTCAACCCTCTTTCAGCCATTGGACCAACCAATGACTGTGAATTTTTTCTCAAATAACCACCAGGGATAGTCAAACTGACATTCGGATTATTGATCAAAACAGTCGCGATATTCAAGGCATTGGTAATTACCGTAAGGTCCTCTATGTTATCAAGATTCCTTACCATCTCAACTGTAGTAGTACCAGAATCAATCAAAACTATTTCTGAACTCTTAATCAATTTAGCAGCAGCCTTTCCTATCCTTACTTTTTCTTGATAGTTCAGCTTATCCTTTTCAGATAAATTGTAGTCAACACCTACCCTTCCCTCTATCTTCATGGCACCACCACGTGCACGAATCAACAGGTTCTTCTGCTCTAATTGATCCAGGTCATTTCGGATAGTTACCTCACTCACTCCAAAACGAGCACTCAACTCATCTACATACACTTGCCCATCTGTATTGATAGAGGTAAGTATTTCATTTCTTCTGGCTACGGTGGAGGTTCTGCTGTTTACAGGCATATAAAAAAATGTGTTTTAGGCAAGATAGAAAATATTACCATTCTAAAACAACTGTTAAGTCAAAATGAAACTTTTCATAAGTTTAAAAACTTATTATGAAAGTATTTGAAAGTTTATTGTTTGTTTTTATATTTGAATTATCAGAATTAAATAAGCTTACATAAGAAATATACATACATGCATTTTTTAGACATAGACAGCAAAACCCTGGAATCTTTGGGGGCGATTCACACCGCTAGAGAAATCGCACAACAACCTGCTGTTTGGGAAATGATTTGGAACAATCTGCATGCGGAAAAAGATGAAATTAAGTCATTTATAGACAATTCAGACTTTCATAAAATAATCTTGACAGGTGCTGGTACAAGCGCCTATATTGGGGAGTCTCTTGTAGGGACTTTTAACCGTTCAGGCTACAAATGCACTAGTGCTATTCCAACAACCAACTTGGTTTCACATCCTTACGATTACTTTTCGAAAGATCAATCAGTTCTGTTGGTTTCTTTTGCACGATCTGGCAATAGCCCTGAAAGCAAAGCTGCAGTGGAACTTGCAGATAAGATCAGCAAAAAATGCTTCCATCTAATTATTACTTGTAACCCAGATGGAGATTTAGCCAATTATGAGACGACTGGAGAGAAATACATCTTCACACTTCCGAAGGAAACCAATGACAAAAGCCTGGCTATGACCAGTAGCTATTCAGGCATGTTACTTTCAGGACTTTTAATCTCTAGATTAGAACAGCTAGATCAATTAAAAACACAGGTAATGCTGGCATGTGAATATGGAAACGAAATATTGACTCAACACCTCGCTACCATTAAAGAAATTGCGGCTTTACCATTCAAAAGAGCCGTTTTCCTAGGATCAGGACCTCTATTAGGTACAGCTACTGAGTCTCATCTAAAGCTTCAGGAACTTACTGACGGACAAATCATCTGTAAGGAAGAGTCCTTCTTAGGCTTTCGCCATGGACCAAAAGCTGTAGTGGATGAAGAAACCTTAATCGTTTATCTCATGTCCAACGAGTCATACGTGAGTAAATACGAGCATGACCTCATTTTCGCCATGGAGACTGGTAAAAAAGCATTGGCTCAGGTAGCCATAGCCGAAAGATTAGACTTTGACCTTGAGGTAGATTACGAAATCCGATTTAGTGATAATGGCCAGACGCTCGATGAAGATTTCCTAACCTTGCCTTCTATAATTCCAGGGCAATTATTAGGCTTCTTCAAGTCTCTTGGTGAGGGACTACAACCTGATGCGCCTTCGTCAAGCGGAGCAATCTCCAGAGTGGTACAAGGAGTTAATATTTACGATTTACCTTTAAAGAAATAAGTAGCTATGCACGACGTATTGGTGGTAGGTGAATTGAATGTAGACATCATCTTAAATCATATTGATGGCTTTCCAGAGGTAGGCAAGGAAATTCTGGCAAAACAGATGACCCTAACCTTAGGAAGCAGCTCTGCGATCTTTGCTAGCAATTTATCTTCTCTTGGAGCCAAAGTAGCTTTCCTTGGTAAGATTGGTAATGATCAGTTTGCAGACCTGATAGAATCATCACTAAAAAAGAAAGGTGTCGAAACCGACTTCATCATACGCTCGAAAGAATATCAAACAGGCTCTACTATTGTCATGAATTACGACATGGACCGGGCAAATGTAACGTATCCTGGAGCTATGGATCACTTGAACGCAAAGGAAGTTCGAGACGATATTTTGACAGAAGCCAGGCATTTGCACGTAAGTAGCATTTTT
>CAXEKM010000789.1:0-3097 GCA_963996645.1 uncultured Marinoscillum sp. | reverse complement strand
TGGAGGGAGATTCGTATGAAATATGCTGATGGTACACAGATTATTCTGGACGGAGAAAACCGATATAAAGAAGCCGCTTTTATAGAGGGCCCAAATGGAAAGCTATTCAAAGGATTTAAGTCTGACATACCAGATCTTGATAAGAAACTAGCAGAGTTCCCGGAACCAGAGCCGCAAATTACTGACTTTATTGAAGCAGTAAAAGAGCGTAAAAAATTTGCACTTAATGAAGTTAACGGCCATCGATCATGCACTATTGTGAACTTGGCTAAGATTGCTCTTCGTACTCGGCGCCGTTTAAAATTTGATTCAGATAAGCAACGTTTTATTAATGATGAGGAAGCCAATTCTTACATCAAACAGCCAATGCGAGGCCCTTGGAAGATTTGATTTATAGGCATCCGTTGATTAATCTTTTTTACGCTGTTGTTGTTGAGATGGTGGCGTTTTCTTAATTCAGATATTGAAGAAAAATAATATTAATAAAATTGCTGTGGTGGGTTTGGGATATGTAGGATTACCCCTATGTATTAGGTTCTGTGAGGCAGGCTTAAAGGTTGTTGGATTAGATGTAGATCAGGATAAAGTTGATGTCATCAGCTCTGGTAGATCTTACATCCAACACATTAATGCTGAGACAATTTCTAATCTGACATCTGATAACTCTCTTAGAGCATCCACTGATTTTAGTGCTGTTCAGCAATGTGATGCAGTTCTGATATGTGTTCCAACACCGTTGGGAAAACATAGAGAACCAGATATTACTTACGTCTTGGAAACGGGAAGATCGATTGCCCCCTTTCTTAAACAGGAAGAGGGACAACTTAAAAAACTCGTTGTTTTAGAATCGACGACCTATCCGGGAACGACAGACGAGCAACTGAAACAAGTGTTGGAGAAAGGCTCCGGCTTGGTCGCAGGTCAGGACTTTCATTTAGCGTACTCGCCGGAGCGGGAAGATCCAGGTCGAACTGACCATAGCGTTAAATCTATTCCGAAGGTTATGGGCGGGTACACTGCGGAGTGTTTACAGAAATGTGTTGATTTGTACTCGATCGCTCTAGATGAAGTGTACCCTGTATCTTCCACTAGAGTAGCTGAAGCAACCAAATTGACAGAAAACATTTTTCGATGCGTAAACATAGCATTAGTCAATGAATTGAAGGTCGTTTATGAAAAAATGGGGATCAATGTTTGGGAGGTAATTGAAGCGGCATCCACAAAACCATTTGGGTTCATGCCATTTTATCCCGGACCCGGATTGGGAGGCCATTGTATCCCAATCGATCCATTTTATTTGACTTGGAAAGCGCATGAGGTTGGTGAGAGGACACGCTTCATTGAATTGGCAGGCGAGGTTAATCAGTCGATGCCGAAATATGTCATTCAAATCGTAAACAAGGCCATGAATATGGAGAAGACATCTCTCAGTTCTAGTAGAATCATGATACTTGGGATAGCGTACAAATCAGATGTTGATGATACAAGAGAATCGCCGAGTTTTGAGCTAATTGAGCTTCTTGCAGACACAGGAGCGGATATTGATTTTTTTGATCCTCATGTGGCTACGATACCGAAAATTCGAAAACACCCAAATCTGACTGGGAAAAAATCTATTGAATGGAATGAAGAAACGATTCGAGGATTTGACTTGATACTGATATCGACTGCTCACAATTCTGTGAATTACCAGGAATTAGGAGAATGGGCTAAGGTTGTTGTGGATACAAGAAATGCAATGTCTAAAGTGAGTAATCCCAAAGCAAAGATCTTTTTGGCTTAATATCTTGGTTGAATGGTCAAGTGATGGTAATTAATTTACTATGTTGGAAAATCAATACGAAGTCACGGATAGACCAATCCTAGTTACAGGTGCCGCTGGATTTATTGGAGCCAAAACTGTAGAGCTATTGCTGGAGGCCGGCCAATTTGTAGTAGGAATAGATAATTTAAATGATTACTATGATGTTCGACTAAAGAACTACCGTGTTAATACCTTGCTTGGTCAAGAGGATCCTCATCTGCCAGTATCATTGTTAGAAGAAGATGTTTCAGGTGGCCTTGCCAAAGCGAAATCCTCTACTTTGGCATTTACTTTCTATCAGATTGATATTGAAAACCAGCAAGCTGTCATGGCGCTTTTCAAAGTTTATTCTTTTGCTTCTGTAATAAATTTAGCAGCGCGTGCAGGAGTTCGTTACAGTATGGAAAATCCTCATATATATATGAATACTAATGCTAACGGTACTTTGAATTTGCTAGAAGCAATGCGATATAACAATGTTAGCAAAATGGTTTTGGCATCTACTTCGTCTTTGTATGCTGGACAACAGATGCCTTTCGTTGAATCACTTCCAGTCAATACTCCTATTTCACCTTATGCAGCGAGTAAAAAAGCTGCTGAGGTTATGGCATATTCATATCATAATCTTTATGGTTTGGATATTTCAGTAGTTCGCTATTTTACAGTATTTGGTCCTTGTGGCAGGCCTGATATGTGCATGTTTCGCTTTGCAGAATGGATCAAGGAAGAGGCTGCGATTGAATTATTTGGTGACGGAAAGCAAAGCAGGGATTTTACCTATGTGGATGACATAGCGAGAGGAACGATCGCAGCTCAAAAGAAGCTAGGATATGAAATCATTAATTTAGGTGGAGGTAATAATCCTGTTTCAATTAATAAAGTTATATCTGAAATTGAATCAGAATTGGGAAAGACTGCAATAATAGATTACAAGCCATTTCACAAAGCTGACATGATGACTACATGGGCAGATATATCAAAGGCTAAGCGCCTATTAGACTGGGAACCGAAGGTTTCCTTGAGTGATGGTATTAAAAAGACTGTTGGATGGCATAAAGGAAACAGATCATGGTTAGAGAACATCGATCTAAATTGAATTTTAGATATAACCGTTGACGAATAGCTAGAGCTGAGTGTTTGTGTTGGATTGTTTAACCAGACTTACTTTTTCGACTTTAGGGCCATCTGTTTCAATAACTTCCATTTCAAAGGATCCAAGTTGAATTTTGTCGCCCTCGGAAGGGAATGTTCCCAGTCTTTGGGTGATTAGCCCGCTAATCGATGTGATACCTT
>CAXEKM010000788.1:0-11324 GCA_963996645.1 uncultured Marinoscillum sp. | reverse complement strand
GGGCAAGCTATATGGGCAAAGTCCCACTAAAACATATGTACCGAGCAGACGCCAAAATTGAATTGGATCATTTTCAGGTTTCGAATATTACCAATTCTCCTGATTTAGGATAAGCATCATTGCTTAGACCATTGGCTTTTATTTACTGGTCACTCAAAAGACTTCACTACCTTTGCCACAAACTCAATAAAGGCATGAACAAGAAGAACTGGGTAGCTGCCGCTTTGATCATCGGCACGATTATGCTATCGTCGTTTGCATTTTATTTCTACCAGATTTTATTCACTCCAAATATCCTGGTAGACCAGGAAGACCGCTATTTCGCTATTCCAGAGGGAACCACTTTTGAAGAAGTGCGCAATCAATTATATAATCAACGAATCATTAACGACGCTGTATCTTTTAGTTTTCTGTCTAAACTGAAAAAGTATGACCAAAATGTAAAGCCAGGCATGTACTTGTTCAAAAAAGACATGAGCAATACCACAGCCATCAACATGCTTCGAGCTGGCCTTCAAACTCCAGTGAAACTTACTTTCAGTACTGCAAGAAAAATCGAGGAGCTCGCAGGCAAGCTTACGAATAACATCATGATGGATTCCGTGGATCTGGCTCCAATATTGACTTCTGACAGTGTTGCAGAAGCTTATGGGTTCGATTCTCAGACATTCATCAGCATGTTTTTACCCAATACGTATGAGGTGTACTGGACGATCTCTGAAAAGGAACTGCTTGATCGATTAAAGAAAGAGTATGATAAATTCTGGACTGCTGAACGTCTTACACAAGCACAGCGAATTGGCTTAACTCCTGAAGAAATCACCACAGTGGCCTCTATTGTCAATGCAGAAACCAACTTCAGTGATGAAGCTCCAACTATTGCTGGTGTTTATCTAAACAGATTAGATCGAGGGTACAAACTACAAGCGGACCCTACTTTGAAATTTGCTCTGAACAACTTTGAAATCAGAAGGCTTCTTCTGAAAGACATGGAGTTCGATTCTCCATACAACACCTACAAATATGCTGGCCTACCTCCTGGCCCCATCAACATGCCTTCCATCAATATGATAGAAGCTGTTTTGAATTACGAAGATCATTCTTACCTTTATTTCTGTGCGAAGGATGATTTTTCTGGTAGACATGTTTTTGCTAAAACTTTAGTAGAGCATAATATCAACGCCAGAAAATTTCAAACAGCACTTAACCAGCAGAAGATTTACAGATAGTATAATGTACACTCATGAAGCAAAAACCCGTGTCAGATATGCTGAAACTGACCAAATGGGTTATGTATACTATGGCAACTATGCTACTTATTATGAGATAGCACGAGTTGAAGCCTTCAGAGCACTTGGTTTTCCATATAAGCAGATGGAAGACATGGGAATTGGCATGCCTGTGCTTTCACTCAACGTAAAGTATCACCGTCCTGGCAAGTACGATGATCTTTTGACTATTAAAGTAACTATTCCTGAAAAGCCCAGAGCAAGGATTTTATTTCAATATGAGGTTACTAATGACGCTGGTGAACTGATTAACACTGGAGAAACTGAATTGGTATTCATCAAAATGGATACCGGTCGACCCACAAGAATGCCAGAAGCAATGGAGAAGCTTCTCGAACCATATTTTGCGTGAGAACAAGAGAAAGGCTACATAAACATCTGCTCTATACGAGCTGGTACCTCAGAATGATCCAAATACTGAGGGCTATCAAAATACGACATGGAAAAGCCTCTCTTTACAGAATCCTGATCATATTCATTGACAAGGTAGGTGACAACCAATTGTTTGATAGAGCTTATGGAGTGGCTTTCAACTTCACCTTATCACTTTTTCCTGCCATTATCTTCTTATTTACACTGATTCCTTTCCTTCATGAGTTTATTCCATCTATAAGTCAAGGGGAGATTCTACACTTCTTGAAAGATGTAATGCCTGATACTGTATTTGAAGTGATGGCAGAAACTCTTTATGATACAACACAAATAAGACGCGAAGGACTGATGTCTTTTGGCGTGCTGTTTGCCTTATTCCTGGCAACCAATGGAGTAAATTCTTTGATGCAGACCTTCAACATGAGCTACAAGACTGTTGAAAATAGGTCGTTTATCAAGACACGTATAATTGCCTTGTTCTTAACCATCTTATTGGCATTCGCCCTTATTGTAGGAGTCGTTTTCCTTATTGTCGGACAAATATTGTTGAATTGGGTAGTAGAGATAGGGGTAGTTACAGAAGATTTACTCGTATGGATTATCCTAATACTACGGTTTATTGTGGTTTTTATAATCTTCTACAGTGCAACAGGTGCTATCTATTACTGGGGACCAGCCATCCATGACAAATGGAGATTTTTCTCTCTCGGATCAATATTAGCAACTGGACTATGCCTTCTTGTATCTTTTGGCTTCTCATTCTATGTAGCCAATTTTGGCACATACAATAAAGTGTATGGATCTATCGGAGCACTGATCGCCTTGATGATCTGGCAGTGGCTCATGTCTTTTATCCTTCTTTTAGGATTTGAATTCAACGCCAGTATTGACCGGGCAGCTAGCGGAAAAGTGTATGATATTGACAAAGATTAATTATTCAATTAACTTACCGTTATGATTCAACTAATTACTTTTTCAAAAAAGAAGGTTTTCTTTATTTGGTTCCTTATCATTTTTCTTCCAGGCATTAGCTTTTCGCAAAAACAAGAGGAAGATCAGTTAAACGTGATAAATGACACCACTTATTTTGACATAGACTGGGAACAGGTATTGCCAACATCCAATCAAGCAAAATATTATCGTACTTTCGAACAAGAACAGGGATTTCTTTACGTTCAAGACCACTATCTATCGAATGACCAAATTCAAAATCGAGGAAAGGTTTTCTCTATAGACCCTTTAAAATATCAAGGAATGGTAGTTTGGTTTCATGAAAATGGAAATCTCTCACGAAAAGCAATTTACCAGTCCGGAAATATCACTGGCGATGAAATTATTTACTTCCAATCGGGAAACCCAATGGAACATTTTAAACATAAAGGGGGTAAGAGGCAAATCATCCAAATGTGGGACGAGAATGGTCAAGAATTATTAGAGAATGGTAACGGAATTGTGACAAGACAGGGTAGCGGCAATACGCTCATTGAACACATGGTTATTGAGAACAATGACTATAAAGAGTATTACACCATTCGAAATATAGAAAGAGACACGATCTACTCTCATGTGGAAGTGCCTGCCGAATTTAAGGGCGGCATGGGTAAATTCTATCAACGTTTTGCACAAGAAATGAGATACCCTAATAAAGCTCGTAAGGCAGGTATTGAAGGCCGTGTCTATGTACAGTTTTTAATTACTAAAGAAGGTGAAGTAACCGAAGCAAAAGTGACGAAGGGTATAGGTGAGGAGTGCGATGCAGAGGCCATAAGAGCCGTTAATGCAATCAAAGGTTGGAAACCTGCAATGAATAATAACAAAGAAGTAACTACCAGAATGGTACTTCCTATAATCTTTAAGTTGTCCTAACGAATAAAATCGTTACTTCAGGACTCTACACAACTCTTCTTTCCTAAAAGTAGTATTGATAAACAATCCGTTTTCTAATTGACATTTACAGAAATACTTCGGAGTTTCTTTGCTGCCCAAAATTTCCTTTATGAATACACGTACTGACTGATTTTCTGCTAATCCCACTTCTTCTCCTATGTAGTAAATTGGCTTAAAAGTCTGATCCATAACTATGATGTTTAAGTATTGGAAAGAAGACAATCTGTTCAACCAAAAATGTTTTGAGAATATTCCTTTAAAATAAAAAAGCTCAGAATTTAAATCCTGAGCTCCTTACAAATTGAATTTTATATTCTCAGAAAAGAATCAACAAAATCGTCAATACCAGACCAGCTGCTGTGAAGTACAGACCCTTCTTAAAAATACTGGTACCGGGAGAAAACATCCAAAACGAAGAAATCACAAAGAACAACAGCGACAACCCAAAGAAGATATTTAAAAATGCCAAAGGTCTACTGCTTGTGGCTTTGTGCATATGTGTCATTCTGTCTAGCAAATACGGCAGCTCTTTTACCGTATAAACAGCCTTGCCTGTTTTAGTATCGTAGGTTCCTTGTTCAAAGTAAGCTATACCGTCTTCTTCCTTTTCAACCTTCAAATTTCTTATTCTCAAGGCTTCACCTAACTTATCTACTGGCGTATCTGCGGGCAATTCTTTTTCAACTACCTTATCCTTTTTAAAGGTGTCTTTATCCCTAAATACCAGCACTATTCCACTTAAAGCATAAACTGCCATGATTCCCACCAGAAAAAAACCTAAATACCGGTGGTAAATTCTGAATTTCATATTCATCTTATATTCCAATTGATCATTAAAATTATCTTCTTCCTCCGGAATAAGTCATGGCCTCTCCCTTACCAAAACCATAACTAAAACCAAGGGTCACAAAAGTACCACGCAGTGACCGACTATACAGCTCATAAGTAGGTTGATACACATAATTTCTCTCAATTCTTGAAGCAAAGACATCCCTAACACTTAAATTGACGACACCTTTTCCCTTCATGATTTTCTTTCGAGCTCCTAAATCCATAAATAGCTGATCTCCTTGCTCCCCTTGAACCGTCTCATATTGAGATCTATATGTTCCAGTTACTTCCAAATCAAAATCTGCAGGCAACTTAAACTTAGAATTCAGTTTTGATGACCACTGATTTGCCTGGAAATCAATAGAGACTCCTTCTAAGTCTCCCTTACGGTCATAGTAATTGTAATTAAAATCTGCGTTAATGGTGATCCATCTTGCCGGCTCATATTTACCGTTCACTTCTAGACCTGTCGCGTTATTAGTACCGATATTCTCTGGCTGAGTAACATTCACATTGTTTTCGTAAAATGAAATACGCTCCACTACTCCTGTTGTAAATCGATGATAAATAGCCGAACTCAATGAAACCTGATCACCGTTGAACACTGCAGCTACCTCATAGGAATCTGTTAGCTCAGGAAGCAAATCAGGGTTTCCTCGTCGAATATTGAAATTATCTCTCAGGTTGAAGAATGGATTTAAATCCCAAAGTCTAGGCCTAAAAATTCTTCTGGAATAACCTGATTGAAGTGAGAAAGTCTCAGACAGTTTATAACTCGCATGAGCTGTTGGAAAGAAATTATTGTAATTCTGCTCATTACGCTCCTTTGTAGTCGTCAAGATCGTTTCTAAATCCGTATGCTCCATACGCAATCCGAGTTTTACTCCCCACTTATCCAACTCATAAGCTCCAGTGGCATATACCCCCAACACATTTTGCTTGTATTCGAAATTATTGGTTTGAGACGCATCCAAAACCCATACTCCGTCCACTAGATTCTCAACAGAGTAATCATTGCCCACATCATTTATCAAATATTGGCTTCCAGCTTCCAATGTGAATTGCTCATTAAAAGGGCGAGTATAGTCCAACTTAAACGTATACTTACCTTCATCAAAAGCCGTTGCAGTTTTTTGCTGCACATCTTGGTAGGATACGCCTGCTGTTGTTTCGGTCAGGAAATCAGAAGACTGGGTTTTCCCAAAGAAGCTTCCTATTGCTGAAAAAAGTAAATCGTGATCTTCATGGTCTTCGAAATCTCGTTTGTACTGTAGTTCAAACTGATATTTGGGGTTTGTTGCTTCTGTGGTTTCAGTTCGTTGCCATTCAGAAATCATAGCTCCTTCGTTTTCCATCAAATATTCAGTTGTAGAAGGTTGATTTTCTAATTCCAGAGCAAAATTTCCCGATAATGTGATCACATTGAAATCGTTGATATAATAATCACTACCAAGAATGAAGTTGTAAAACTGCTCATTTCTATATTCAGTACCTACTGTAGAAATGGTCGTATCTGTTACCAAATTAGAATTCACACTTCTCCGTTTATCCGGTAATTCTCGATATCCAGCACCCAACTGAGTAAATAGATTAAACTTTTCTGTTCGATGATTGAGACTCAATCCTAGACTATGATTATGCGGAACCCCAGTGTTAAGAGAAATAGATCCATTGGTTCCTTTCTTTTCTTCTTTCTTCAGAATAATGTTTATAATTCCCGAAGTTCCTTCTGCTTCATATTTCGCAGAAGGATTGGTTATCACTTCCACACTTTCAATCATGTCTGCAGTAATAGTTCCCAGGGCATTACCATTATCACTTGAGGTGAGTACTGAAGGTTTACCATCAATCAAAATCTGAACTCCACTGCTCCCACGCAGGCTTACTTGTCCTTCTATGTTTACATTAACCGAAGGCACATTACCTAAAACATCAAGTGCACTTGCTCCGGCAGTACTTAAGTCTGCTCCAACGTTAAATACTCGTTTATCTATTCGAAATTCAGTTGTGGATTTCTCTCCTTCTATAACTATTTCATCTAGCTGCTGATTATCCACTCCCAATGAAATAGTGCCTAAGTCAATATTTTGACCTTTTCGACTGAAAGATCTAATTTCTCGCTTTTCAAATCCAATAAAACTGATTTCCACATAAAAATCAGAAGCATCTGTTTTAATTTCAAAAACACCATCCAGACCAGTTGTAACACCGTTTATTGGGTTGTTATTAGTCTTGGACTTCACCGCCACTGTAGCAAATTCAACTGGCTCATTGGATTCTGCGTCAACTACTTTTCCGGTAAGCAAGACAGTACCAGACTGAGAGAAAGCAAAGAGATAAGAGGTAAATAGGATGATATATAAAAAAGATCGCATCAGTTGTGACATTCTGTTTCAATAAATGAACACACAAAGAAAGAATGGTTCTCGTTCTTCTCATAAAATAATCTTTGAACGACCGTTTCATTCACATGAACGACATACCATCAATCTTTCCAATAAATACTATCTGATTTAGTTAATCATTTGTCGTTGAACAGGAAAGATCGGTTGATCACCTAATTGTTTTGGAGGAATCTCAATCTATAGGTAACATTGAATTGTGATTGATCTCCAACAAAAAATATCGAACAGCAAGTGGGAAATACCTTTCCAGGTTGGGCTTAACCTAGTTGTGTTTCTATTTTTTTCTGTGAGCACTAGAGGATATCATGATAGCATTCCGCAGGTTGAATCGTTTGAAATAGCTTTTTTTACCAATTACGCCGTTGCGGCACTGGTTATTAATTACTTTTTGTTCCCGAAATTTCTATATCAGAAAAAGTACTGGCTATTCTTAACCCTTTTTCTGCTGGTAATTTTCACATCCATTTTCATGGAGGAATTCATTCTGGAAAAGATCTATTTTCCTACCACTCGTGGGAGCCGATTTGGAAAAATTATTTTCAGCCTTGTTGATGTACTGCCTGTCACCATTATTCTATGTGGGTTTAAGCTAGCGTGGGATATCATCAGAAAGCAACTGCAATTAGAGCAACTAACTGCATCAGTAGAGCAGAGTGAATTGAAGTTTCTCAAATCACAGATCAATCCACATTTCATGTTCAACAATTTGAACAATATTTATGCACTGGCTCTAGAGAATTCACCTAAGACACCTGAAATCATCTTAGGCATGTCTTCATTTATGAGATATGTTTTATATGAATGCAAAAGCCAGTATGTACTTCTTAAAAACGAAATAGAGCAATTAGAAAATTATATCGAGCTCTATGAAATGCAAATCGAAGGGAGAGGCAAGGTTTTTTATCATAAATCTGGGATTGGTGAATCGTCACAAATGATTGCTCCATTGATCTTGATGGTCTTTGTAGAAAACGCTTTTAAGCATAGTGCAGAAAAGAAGTCAGAAGGAATTGAAATTCATATTCATATTATTCTAGACAATAATTCTCTTCGCTTCAATTGCAAAAACAATTATGATCCGATAGAACACAAAAACAATAACAATGAGGCTGGAATTGGATTGGAAAACGTGCAAAAGCGTCTACAATTCATCTATCCCAATTCATATGAATTAACGATTAATAAATCCGAAACTGTATATGATTTACAACTAACGTTAAATCTGAATCGATGAATTTAACAAGCATCATAATTGAAGATCAAGCCCCTGCCCAAAGAATCCTTAAAAAGTTCATCACTGATTTATCGTTTATTGAACTAAAAGCCACATTCTCAGATGCTACTAAAGCGCTCGATTTTCTTAACTCCGAAGAAGTTGACTTAATATTTTTAGATATTCATCTACCAAAGATGTCAGGTATAGATTTCTTAAAAATCAAACCTAAAAACAGTCATGTAATTCTCACCACAGCGTATAGTGACTATGCCCTGGAGAGCTATGAATATAATGTGGTCGATTATCTCCTTAAACCATTTTCATTTCAACGATTTGTTCAAGCAGTTTCCAAGGTGCAAGAATTAATCTCCTTTAAAAAAAATGCTAAACCAATCTCAAGAAATGAGGTCACAGAAGTTTTTATAAAATCTGGATATGATCACATCAAATTGGTTCTTGATGACATACTATTCATCAAATCTGATGGGGATTACACAGAACTGCATTGCCATAACCAGAAACACTTATCCTCAGAGCCTTTAAAATTTTGGATCAACTTCCTTAATACGAATCATTTCATCCAGATCCATAAATCATTTTTGGTGAACCTTACCAAAATCACCAAAGTCTCTGGTAACCGGATTTTTTTGGTCGACGATCAAGAGCTACCGATTGGTAGAGTTTACAAGGATGCCTTTACCGAAAAGTTCCTGAAATAGCCGTAAAGACTTCATATTTTAAAATGTCGCCTCAATGTCAGGTCAAAGTCTTACCTTTTCCTTGAAAGACAATGCTATTGAGATTTTCATTGCAATGATTTCTTATGATAGAGCAGAGACAACTAGGAGATAGAATTATTCAGCTGAGAATGGTTGCGGGATTAACACAAGATGAACTTGCTGAAAAATGTCAGGTAGCAACCAGAACAATTCAGCGAATCGAATTGAATCAAGTTAACCCGAGAGCCTATACCTTAAGAGTATTATCTGAGGTACTGAATGAGGATTTATTCGAAAAGTCTCAAGCGACTCAAAGAGATCAACGCAACTTGTTTTGGTATTTGCGTGATTTGTTCAACTTCAAAACCAACAAAATGAAAAAGATCTCCATTCTCAGCACAACAGCATTCTCTATCTGTCTGGCAACATTTCTAATGTCAGGAAAGAGTACAATAAACCCAGCAGGATTCTCTAAGGCTATAGCACCAAAGGCTGGTATTACCATGATCCGTGATAGTGACAATAAAATAAAATCCGTGGATGTAGTATTTGCTCCTGAACACACATTAGACAGTCTGATCAGTATGCGAGATCAACTCAAAAAATGGAATATCACATTAAACTTCTCTAGTCTTGAATTTGACGATTCCGGAAATCTTAAATCCATAGGCTACTCTGCATCAGATGGCGGTTCATCCGGTGGAGCTAATGTAAAAATTGTAAATCAAGTTCAAATGGGATTCTACTTTGATTACACGAAATCCAGAAAAAGAGATTTTTGCATTGGAGGTTGCTGGCTGGAGGATCAAAAATAGTCAACCAAACACATTTAACTACTGGTTGTTAATAAACTACTGACAACCAGTATTATGAAAGATCGTCTTAAGCGCATTTACAACTTTATTAAAAGCATCGTTCAGATTTTCAACGAACAAGATCCAGTAGTCTATGCAGGAGCAATAGCTTTTTTCACCTTGTTTTCACTGCCATCTGTTTTAATGATCATTGTTCAATCACTTGGAACAGTCCTCAGCAAAGATGAAATAAGAGATCAATTAGCCAATCAAATATCTGGATTGATAGGAGCAGCAAGCACCAAAGAGATTCTGACTATTGTTGAAAACAGAGGTTGGGAATATTCTTCGATACTCGGAAATATTGTTGGAATAGTGTTTTTATTCATCAGTGCCACTGCCGTATTCAACTTTATACAGAAAGCACTGAATTCCATTTGGAATGTAAAGCCTCAGCCAAAAAAAGTAGTCAAACGATTTCTAATTGATCGACTACTCTCATTCTCGATAATCATTGTGATCGGTTTTCTCTTGATGGTTACTTTGGTACTTGATGCTGCACTGAATATCTTTAAAAACTTCCTGTACAGCTTAATCACCGAGGATTTTGGTGTCTACATTGTAGAAGGAGCTAACCTATTGATCTCCTTACTAATCATATCAGGAATATTTGCTCTGGTTTTCAAATTTCTACCAGACGCTAAACTAAAATGGAAAGATGTTTCTATTGGAGCAATTGTAACTGGAGCTCTATTTATGTTAGGAAAATTTGCGATTGGCTTAATATTATCGAATTCGCAAATCACATCTACCTATGGAGCTGCGGGATCTTTAGCAGGGATACTCGTTTGGGTTTTCTATTCATCTATTCTGGTGCTCATTGGAGCAATTTTCACAAGAGTTTACGCCGAGGAAATAGGCCATGACATTAGACCGCAAAGTCATGCGGTACTGATCAATAAACCAGAAGAAGAAGCAGTAGAAGCTTAATTTAGCTCCTTTGGAGTCTTTCCACCTATTCGCTTCCACCCTTGAGTCACCAATTTACGCGTATAGACTTTTGTCAATGCACCAATAATGCCTGTAGTAATAGAAAACAGTAACACCTCTCGAGTACTGTAATCCTCATGCTCTGGGTTGTCTGGCAAATCCTTTGAAGTTAATACTTTGTAAGAAGTGGAAACCGCTTTTTTAATCAACGTTGCTCCCAGAAATGAAAAGGCAAATACCACGATATTGAACTTGGCCTCATCTAAAGTATTTGTAGAAAGTTTCTTCATAGCGTAATTGTTAGTCTAATAAACTAACCGAAAGTAGCCCTAATGGTTTGGAATTGGGTGTGGTATGAGGCCAAAGTGAAGAATTATCTGACGGTGACCTGAATAAGCTCAAAGAAAAGCCTGAGCATGCAAATCAACAAATGAAATTATAAGGTCCAATGAAATCACGGGATTATCTGCGGTGATCCCAGAACGGGGAGATTCAAGGAAAAGGGATTACTCATACCCACAGGCATGCTGCACAACCCTTCGTGAATTCCGCTTTGCTCCATGTCGAACCGGTTCGAACCCTCAAAGCATGACAATAACAAAGATCAGCACTTACGTACTGACCTTTGTTAAGATGCAGAGGAAGAGGGACTCGAATCGCAACAACGAACCGCCCCGGCTCCCACGATAAAACGGTTTTCAATAAGTAAGAGGAATAGCTAGAGCTAAAGAGACCGAAAACAGAGTTGGCTAAAACAAAAAAAGCTCGACATTATGTCGAGCTTTTCAGCAGAGGAAGAGGGATTCGAACCCCCGGTACCT
>CAXEKM010000787.1:0-5297 GCA_963996645.1 uncultured Marinoscillum sp. | reverse complement strand
TTACAAATGGCTCATTATCATAATATTCATGATAGAGCTTGTTCAGGTCTTCAGAAGAAATGTCTCGAGTAGGACGTGTGTAACATGTGGAAAGTATTCCCCTGTCTACAGGTAGCAAATGTGGAGTAAACAACACCGATGCTTCAGAATTGGCATATTTACCTATAATTTCCTGTATCTCGATCGTGTGGCGATGACTCTTCACACCGTAAGCTGTGAAATTGTCATTAACGACCGGAAAGTGTGTATTTGGTTTGGCTTTAATCCCAGCACCAGTCACCCCAGTTTTGGAATCGACTGTAATGTGATTCTTATCAATGATACCTTCTTTCAGCAAAGGAGATAATGCCAAAATAGCTGATGTTGGGAAACACCCTGGATTGGCTACTAATTTCGCCTCTGCAATTCGCTTTCTAAACAATTCAGGCGATCCAAATACCGCAGATTCAAATCCTGGCTCAAAGCTATGATCTTTCTTATACCAGGCTTCGTAGACTCCTTTGGAAGACAATCTAAAGTCTCCGCTGAGATCAACGATTTTAAAATCTTTGTCATGGTTTTCTTTCACAAAATCCATGGAAACTCCATGTGGCAATGCGAGAAATACAAGATCTAATTCATAATTGGGAATATCCTCGATACTCACCAATGTAGGTTCAAATATTCCTCGATACTGCGGATGCACATCTGAGAATTTCTCTCCCTTTCTGCTTTCTGACGTAATTGCACTGATATGAATATCCGGATGATTGATAAGAATTCTCACCAACTCTGATCCGGTATACCCGGTAGCTCCTACTATAGCTACGTTAAATTTTGACATTTATCTGTGTTCTTTGATTGACTTCAATAATACTTCGATAACGGTTTCTAAATCCTCCTGAGGGATATTCAATGGAGGAACCAAACGCACTACATTTCCAGCAGTGGCATTGGCTATCACATGATGCTTTAACATCATAGTGGTTACGATTGGCTTTGACTCAACTGTTAGTTCAATTCCTAACATCAAACCATAACCTCTTACCTCTTTTATCTCTGGGTAATCTGCTTTTACAGACTCAATTTTATCTTTTACCCATTGGCCTTTCTTCTCTGCCTCAGCCAATAAGTTTTCTTCTTCTATCACTTCCAGATTTGCTAATGCTGCGGCACATACCAATGGATTTCCACCGTAGGTGGTACCGTGATCTCCCCAATCGATCGCCTGACCTGCTTTTTCGGTTGCCAATACTGCACCTATTGGGACACCAGCTCCCAATCCCTTAGCAAGCGTCATCACATCTGGCTTTACACCAAAATGTTCATGAGCAAACATTTTCCCTGTTCTGGCTATACCACACTGTACTTCATCAAATACCAATACAAGGTTGTGCTCATCACAAAATGCTCTAAGATCTATAAGAAATTGCTTATCGGCAGGATTGATACCACCTTCACCCTGAATAGGCTCCAACATGATCGCTCCTACTTCATCCGTCACCATTGACTTAATAGCATCTAAGTCATTAAAAGGAGCATGCATGAACCCTTCTGGAATTGGTGCGAATCCATTCATCATGGCTTCTTTACCTGTGGCTGCAACGGTGGCTAACGTTCTACCATGAAAGGCATTTTTCATCGCAATGATCTTGCTGCCTCTTCCGTTTTTGGAAGCGTACTTTCGAGCAATCTTTATGGCTCCTTCAGCAGCTTCCGCACCACTATTCCCAAAGAATACACGTTGCATTCCTGACAATTCTGCTAATTTTTTAGCCAACTTCACTTGAGGTTCACTTAAGAAGAAATTGGAGATATGCACCAATTCATGGGCTTGTTTGCTGATAGCTTCAGCTACTTTAGGGTGGCAGTTTCCCACATTGTTCACTGCAATTCCAGCAAGAGCATCGATGTACTCATTACCCTCCATGTCCCAAAGCCTGGATCCACTGCCTTTTTTGAATGCCAGCGGATACCTCTTAAAAGTTGGTAAATAATATTGTTGATCTAACTGATGTAATTCTTCTGTTGAATAACTCATTGGTTATTTTGATATAATTGTTCCTGTTTGGTTTTGATTAATAATTGCTTCTACTAAGGTCCCTTCTTTGGTACCATTAATGATTCGGGCAGATTTAGCTCCCTGATCCAAAGCAATTTGACAAGATTCAATCTTTGGGATCATTCCACCTACGATGACCTCATCAAAAAGAGGGGCCAATTCGTCATATGCAAGCTCTTTGATCAAAGAGTCCACATCATCTTTGTCCATCATCAATCCATCAACGTCCGTTAAAACAATGTAATCATCTGCACCAACTGCGCCCGCAACTGCGCCGGCCATCATGTCTGCATTGATATTAAAAGTGTGTCCCTCTTTGCTTGGTGCAACACAGGCCACGACAGGGATGTAATTCTTATCTAGTAAGTCGTTGAGAATGGTTGGATCAATACTGTCAATATTTCCAACCTGACCTAAATCTATCTGAGTGTTGCCATCGTGGTGATATCTTCTAGAAGCTTTAGCCAGTCCACCATCTTTACCGCTAATTCCTACGGCACGATGCCCTAGATTATTAAGTAAGGTCACTAAACCTGAATTCACTTCACCCAACAAAGTCATCTCAATGTACTTCATGGCTTCTGGAGTAGTTTTCCTATGACCTCCGATAAATTCAGATTGGATTTTGACAGTGGTTAAAATGTCATTAATGAATGGTCCTCCTCCATGCACTACCACTACACGCTTACCTGCTCGATGGAGTTTTCCTATGTCTTTCATTACGGAAAGCTTGATCTGATCATTGACCATAGCATTTCCGCCATACTTGATAACTATTGTTTCTTTCTGGTCGATAATTCTGTACGTTAAAAATTCAGGATATAAAGAATGCTCTATATAATAAAGAGGTGAAGAGCATAAAATGTTTGAAAAAATGCAAATTTAAGCATTTTATTTAACCTATTCGAACCAACCACGCCATCTGGACAGTTTACAGCTAGCGTGATTGAACACTATCGACTCGTTTCAAAAGTTCAAAATTTCGATTCACTTGTGTAGAATATTGAGCTTGTTTCAAACTCAATTTACGAATACTCTGATACTGATCTGACACCAAACGACCAACCTGTTCCAAGCGCAGCGAATTGTTAGTGGTCTCCTTTAAAATATCGGCTATCTGCTTTGATTGTTGCATTACAGAATCTATCGTTTCCTGTTGTTGCCTTTGACTTATCCTTATTTTTGACGTTCGCTCATTCAACAATTGCAATTGAGAATTCAACCTTTCGGCTGTAGCCTGGTAATTGAAATATAATCCTATGGCATTCACCAAAACCAAAGCAGTAAAACCTACAATTAAAATATTTTTAAAACTCCTGACATCCAGTGTTCTTAAGGAGGTGAATCCTCGATTTGCAAGATCTTTTAAAGATTGGTTAAGCTTAAATTGACAATTTGCCAACGACAAAAGCTTGGCAGAAACAGTAATATCCGGTAAGAATTGAGGAATTACCCCTTCCTGATTTACACCACATGTCACAGTATTGTCAGACATTGGTAAAGAATGCCAACTGGAGACATAACCTCGTTTCTCCAGATAGCTTATTAGATCCAGTACTTCCAGCAAGTAACTCATCTGATCACTGAGAGAGCCGGAAGCGTGAATCACGAGCAATTGCTGAAAACTACTCATTTCCAGTTTACCCATATCAGCTTCCCAGCCTGGTTTTATAAAATCAATTAGCGAGATAACATTGACATCACCTTCACATAGGCTGTATATAATATGCTTTTCTTTATCGCTAAATGGCCTCATTACTTAACGATTGTTCTTGGAATAGCCGCTGGAAGTCTACTCAACATTTCATTGTTCATCAGCTGAGTCACCTGGGTAAATGAGCTGATATTGATGGTATTGCTCTTTTGACGACCAACCAATACCACTTCTTCCCCAACCTCTACACCTTTGATATGGGAGACATCCACCATGAATAAATTCATATTGATCAATCCTACTACAGGAGCCTTTTTCCCTTTGATGAGCACATGCCCACGATTAGACTGTCCACGCGGGTAACCATTTGAATACCCAAGCGGCAAAACAGCCACTTCCATATCTCTGGTTGCCTGGTAACTGGTTCCATACCCGATAAACTCTCCTTCCTTCACATGACGCAGGTCCATCACGTCTGTTTTCCAGGTGAACAAACGCTTTAATGCACCATTCGATGAGGTGCCACCAATCTCCTGGAGATGTGCGTAATATATATCTGGACTCGGCCAGAACCCATATTGTGCCACTCCTATTCGCACCATATCATACACCGTATCTGGATAGGCTAATGCAGCTGCCGAGCATGCAATGTGTCTGATGCTAGGCATAAACTCCTTTTTCTTGCACAGCTTCAAGAACTCCTTGTAGCGTGTATGCTGGGAGTCAATTTTAAATTTATTCGAAAAACTCTCGGCACCTCCAAAGTGTGTACATAGACCTGTAAACTCAATGTGCTCTGAATGTTTCTTCAAAAAAGAAAGCGTCCTGGGAAAATCAGAAGCCTGCATCCCTGTTCTATTGGCCCCTGTTTCTACTTCAATATGAACATGAGCTTGTTTTAGCAGAGCTTTCGCTTTTTGCAAAACAACGTCAAGTCTCTCGTAATTGAACACGAAGAACTCGATACCATTCTCAATGGCCCAATCAATATCCTCATCATAGAGTATACCCATAACCATCACATCTGATGTGGATGACTTAGCTTCCCAGACCTCCTCCGCTTCAAAAGCCGAAGCCGTTGCAAAATGATTGATCCCTGCTTTTTCTGCCATCCGCACAAACTGCGCAATACCGTGACCGTATGCGTTGGCTTTAACTACAGATGAAATTCGAACCCCATCACATACTTTTTTTCGTATGAAGTTGATGTTGTTTGTAAGTGAAGATTGACTCAATTCTATTCTCGATGAGTGTCTTACCATATTTTTTGTTGATTAATCCAAGTATATGATTTTCCCCAGCTGGCTTTGGCGAGCTGTTCTACTTCTTTTAATTCTTCTGTTGGCACCTGGTTGACCTTATTGGAAACATCCAAATGGCTGTAATGAAAGGCATAAATACGTGCTGCAAAATGCGCAATAGGAAGACTGGACTCCCCGTGCTTTTCCTCAAAACCAAAAACCGATGGTTTAATGCCTTGTCCCCAATCTTGTCGTCCTTCATTGTTGGGATTTAAGAAATATGCTCTCGCCTGTCCATTCTGATCTTTGGCTATTCGCAGCAATGAAATGGCATGAAACCCTACCATATCCCCTTTGGACG
>CAXEKM010000786.1:0-2503 GCA_963996645.1 uncultured Marinoscillum sp. | reverse complement strand
TTTTGGCCATTACTCCATGATCTTTTTGAAGGTGTCCGTTCTACTCGGGTCTACTTTAGACAATATCTCGAAAGACTGTTTTTTTTCGGTAGGGTCTCCTTGTTTAAATACTTGCGTGAGCTCTTCAGCTTTTGCATCTAAGAAGCTGATTGTTAATATAGACCTTGGTCGGGATTGATTAGCTGTCTGAATGCCTCTTAGACCTGTTAATATGTTGGCTCGAGCTTCTTCTGGCTTCTCAGTAAATATGTCCAAACCGTTCAAGTGATAGTTATACATCGCTTTTCTTAACGGTTCAAAATTACTGCTCAACAGGTTTTCACTTAACCAATACCGATTTCGAACACTATTAAATTGAGACCAACCCTGATAGTTTGAATTCTGTGCGTTGGCTACAATTTGATTAGCAATTTGAAAATACTTCGTTCCTCCCAATTCTGAGAAGGTGTCGTAATCCATTCCGATTATGGTGTAGGCATAATAGGCAAGAAGTGAAGTAATGTTATTGGTATAGGTGTTGGAGTTGAATAGGAGGGGCTGTGACTGTAAGTATTCAAACTGAAAGTCTCTATCTGCAAAGTTGAATATAACCGTCTCGTAATCAGTGTTATATACAGGTCTGGAGGAGATGATTTGTACTGATGCACCCCATCTTCCTGAACTTGGAACTGACTCGTTTGGATCTAGTGTGATAATGATGTTGCAATTGATGCGCTCATCTCTTGTAAATTCATCTTCAGTCCATTTTCTGTTATTCATAAACTCAGAGAAGGTGGTTTCCATATCCTGGAAGACGTTTCTTTCTGTGGTTTGAATACGGTCTGCATTGACTACTACTCTACAGTTTAATTCCTGAGCCTGAGTGGTAACAAACATAAAAATGGATAATATGAAGAGTATTGTCTTATTCATTGAGAGCCCTTTCAAGCAAGTCTACTAAATCTTTAGCTACTTCAGCTTTACTCTTCAACTCAAAATGTGAAACATTATTATGTTTATCGTAGATAGAAACCTTATTAGTGTCATGAGCAAAACCTGCTCCTTCATTTCGAAGAGAGTTTAACACGATCATGTCCAGGTTTTTCTTTTCCAGCTTTTTCAGTGCATTATCTTCTTCCTGATCAGTTTCTAACGCAAAACCAATAGTGAATTGGTTCTTTTTAACTGCACCTAGTTCTTTGGCGATATCAGGATTGGGAGCGAGTATGATGTCTAAATCGTTTTCTTGCTTCTTAATTTTAGAGTTGGCTACGGTCTTTGGCTTGTAGTCTGCTACTGCTGCTGTAAAAATGGCTATGTCCATATCTCCAAAGTATGCTTTGGATGCTTCAAACATCTCGTCAGCGGAAGTGACTTTAGTGACTTGCACAGAAGGATGTTTAGGATAATGACCTGTAGGGCCAGATACAAATTGAATCTCTGCACCACGAGACACTAATTCCATAGCGATAGAGGTTCCCATTTTACCAGTACTGTGATTACCAATAAAACGTACCGGATCAATAGCCTCATGTGTCGGTCCTGAAGTCATTAAGACCTTTTTACCTTTCAGCGATTGACTTCTGCTAAAGAATTCTTCAACGAATTCAATGATGTGTTCAGGTTCAGCCATTCGGCCCTCACCACTAAGTCCACTTGCAAGTTCGCCACTTTCAGCATCTATGATGATGTTCCCGTAATCTTTGAGCTTTTGAAGATTGCCGCGAGTCGCTGGATGTTGATACATATCCAGATCCATTGCTGGGCAAACCATTACCGGACATCTAGCGGAGAGGTATACTGCTGTTACGAGGTTATCGCAAGCTCCGTGAGCCATTTTAGATAAGGTGTTGGCACTTGCAGGTGCTACTACCATCAGGTCAGCCCAGAGTCCAAGGTCTACGTGATTGTTCCACTCTCCAGAATCATCCTTCTCAAAAGTTGATAATACAGGATTCTTAGATAAAGTAGAAAGTGTGAGAGGAGTAATAAAGGATTTAGCACTGTGGGTCATGATGACCTTCACTTCAGCGCCAGCCTTGATTAGTAAACGCACAAAAAAAGCGGTTTTGTAGGCTGCTATCGAGCCACAAACCGCTACTAGTACTTTTTTTCCAGCCAACATGGCAGGTATATTAAGCTTCTTCGTCTGGAGTTCTGAATGATACTTTTCCATCCATAAACTCGTCAATAGCTACTGTGGATGGCTTAGGCATTCTTTCGTAGAACTTAGAAATTTCAATTTGCTCTCTGTTTTCGAAAATCTCCTCAAGATTATCTACAGAAGATGCAAATTCAGCCAATTTTGAATTCAATTCTTCTTTTTGCTGAGCAGCAATTTGTCTTGCTCTTTTTCCAATCACTACGATTGACTCGTAGATGTTGCCGCTTGGTTCAGCAATTTTTTCGTTATCTCTTGTAATAATAGACGCGTTTACTGCCATGTCCTTATTGATTCTTGTTATTTTGATCGGCAAAGATAGCTAATTGTTCCATGCTTTCCATATAAAATTTTTCAGCTTCT
>CAXEKM010000785.1:0-6427 GCA_963996645.1 uncultured Marinoscillum sp. | reverse complement strand
GGATAGCATATATGCACCTGGCCAAAAGATGAAATTAGTAGCAGAGCTTTTGAGCCACAACAAGCATGTGATTAGCGCAAGTACTAATGTGTTGAATGTGTAAAAGTTCTTCCTGTTGAGTGCGAGCAATTCAGCTATTGTTGATTGCAACAAAAATACATGGATTGATCGAATGAATAGGCTCAGCTGTTCTTGAGAACTTTAAACAAGACTATTCAATAGCAGGAAGGATATAGTTGCCCATGATATCGTCAGCCTGAGTGACGTAGCTTGGCCATTTTAGATACAATCCCTGCGTGATCACAATGACCATGTTTTGTTCAGGGAAGATGTTGATATAGTTGCCTCCATCTCCTTCAGCAGAGAGGTATTTAATGCCATTGAGTTCTCGTATCCAGAAATAATAACTGTAATCCCCGGAAATAGTATTTTCTTTTACTTCAAAGCACTCAGCTACATAGTTTGCAGGTATTACTTGTTCATCCTTCCATTTGCCTTTGTTGAGATAGGTAATGCCAATCTTAAGCATATCTCTCGGAGTAAGATAGATTCTTGCAGATCCTTCTGCCGTACCATCTGGCTGTGATTGCCATTTGAAGTTCGTAATACCAAGCTTGCCATAGAAATTTTCCTGTGCCCAGTCACGAACATTTACTCCAGTCATGGTTTCTATGGACTTGAGTAATAGGTTAGGAATAGCACTATTGTATCTCCATTCGGATCCAGTGCCCATATTCTCTCTGGATAATACAAAATCTCCAAAATCTTCAGATTTCCAAAGCAAAGCCAGGTCATTAGATGACCATTCATCCCATTTAAATCCGGTAGTCATGGTTAGGCAGCTTTCAAACGTCACACTAGCCTTGTTTTCATCTGCGAAGAAGGAAGCATATTCTGGTAAATAATCCTTGATAGTGGCCAAAGTGGATAGGTTGTGTTGGTCTAATGCAATTCCTGTAAGGGTGGATGTGAGAGCTTTATTTACAGATGCCATGTAATGTGGAGTTGTTCGATCCCATTGGATAGGTTCAGGCTGCTTATCTACAATGACATTGTTCTCAAAGTCAATCGTGTCGTTGTTGCCAAAAAAGTAATCTTCCAGAACCAATGCATCGTCTTTATAAACAAGGATGCTATGAAGTTCTTTGTATTCATCCTGCACAATGTTTTCCATGAGTAGCTGTATGGTCTGGCGATCAAGCGATGATTCTGATAATGGTCCTGTTGGTATGTTATCATTTAGCTGGACAGGTTGATTGTAGTAATAGGTAGGAAGCTCTTTGTCTGTCAATCCTATTTCGGTTTTCGAATTAAGTTGGATGTTGACCTCAATAGGGCGATAATCTTCATGTTGGATCCGTAAAGCTGCGAATGATGATCCGTTGATATCCATTTGTTCTATGTCTATCAATGACGAATTGTCGAAACTAAAAGAACCATCAGATTCTGAAGTAATGCTAGGTCCATTTTCTAAAACCTGAATCGTGGCATTGGCTAGTGGATCTTTGCTGTATTTGTCTATGATAACTCCTGAGATCTTGGAAGAAGGAAGGTCTTCTTTACAAGAAATTAAGGCAATAGAAATTACTAATAGTAATAAGTGGGTACGTTTCATCATCACAGGTTACGGTTTTGGGATTCAACAAGGATAGTGAATTCCAGTGCCTCAATGCCGTCGTATTATTGGTTACTTCCTGGTTGTTGAGCTATTGATGTATTCGTATGGACTAGTTGATGTAGTAATGATGAATAGAAATAAAAAAAGCAGGCCTCTCGACCTGCTTTCAATTTTTGAGTTATTAGTTCTTAAAGAAGCTTGGAGTCCAACTCTACGAGTTCTTCTTCCAGTTCTTCTTTTGTCTTTCCTGTTTTTTCTTGAAGAATACCGATTAGCTCTTCGGCCTTTCCTTCAGCCATTTTAAGATCATCATCTGTAAGTTCTCCATATTTCTCTTTCAACTGGCCTTTTAACTGATACCAGTTTCCTTTGATCTGTAAATCCATACTAATAAGGGTTATGTCTTAAGTTTATTTGTTGTTTCTATAAATATAACGATCTCAAAATGAGATTGTTATCATTTTTCAGGATTTTTTGATTGACGAAAGACGTGATGAGCTGTTGAATATTTAAATAAAAAAGGCCCCGTTCCAGAAGGAAACGGGGCCTTTTACTAAGCTATTTCTATTAATTAGCTAAACTTCTTAAATAAGGTGATTGCGTTATGACCACCGAACCCGAAGCTGTTGTTCATAGCAACTTCCACCTTCTTTTCTAAGGCTTGTTGTGCCACGATTTTCAAATGTCCAGGTACCTCAGGGTCTAATTCCTCCAAATTGATGGTAGGAGGTACCACATTGTCCTGTATAGCCTTGATACAGAAGATACTCTCGATAGCTCCTGCAGCTCCTAGTAAGTGACCAGTCATAGACTTGGTGGAGCTGACATGTAATCTTTCCGAAGTGCCAAAAGTGTTATTGATCGCTTTGATCTCACTGATGTCACCAACCGGAGTAGAAGTAGCGTGAGCGTTTACATAATCCACTTCTGATGCTTTCAATCCTGCTTCAGCAAGTGCGTTTTCCATTGCTCTGGAAGCTCCTTTTCCTTCAGGATGTGTAGCTGTCATATGGTAGGCATCTGCGGTCATAGATGCACCGACTATCTCAGCATATATTTTCGCACCACGTGCTTTGGCATGCTCAAGTTCTTCTAAAATCAGGGCTCCAGCACCTTCTCCCATTACAAAACCATCTCTGTTTACATCAAATGGTCTTGATGCTTTTTCTGGCTCATGGTTTCTAGTAGACATTGCTTTTAGAGCGTTGAATCCACCTATAGATGCTGATGTCACAGGACATTCTGAACCACCAGTAATGAATACTTTCGCCTTTCCAAGCTTGATGTAATTGAAGGCATCCATGATAGAACTGTTGGCGGTAGCACAAGCAGCCACTGTGGTGTAGTTGATTCCCATCAAACCAAATTTCATGGAAATCAATCCTGAAGCCATATTAGAAATCAGTTTTGGAATAAAGAATGGGCTAAATCTTGGTGTTCCATCTCCAGACGTAAATGCTCCAACTTCCTGTTCGAAAGTGTCCATTCCTCCCTGGCCTGATCCCCAGATTACTCCAATATCAAAAGGATCTATCTTAGAAAGATCTAATCCACTGTCATTAAGTGCTTCAGTACCTGAGTACAGCGCATATTGTGTGAATCGATCGGAACGTTTAATTTCATTTCTGTCCAAAACATCTTTTGGGTCAAAACCTTTAAGCTCGCAAGCGAAAGTGGTTTTAAACTTTTCTGTATCGAAATAGGTGATTGGTTTTGCTCCTGAAACGCCATTCACGGCATTCTTCCAAGTTTCTTCGAGGTTATCACCAAGAGGGGATAAGGCTCCAAGACCAGTTATAACTACACGTTTCATTCGTTATTAAGTAAGTTATCTAATATAGATCGTTTAATTTCTTCAAAGTCAGCATCACTAGTTAGCCTTGATAGCTGCAAGCCACCAAGCAAATTTGTAATGATCAGCAGTGCTTTGGTCCTAGGTTGATCAGCAAACCTAAACGTATTTTCCCGCTTTCCCTCTATAAGAATGTCAGTAAGTCCGTTTAAGATGATCGAACTGAGTTCTTTCATCTCATTTTTCATGGAATCTCCGAGTGTCATAAGGTCGGTAGATAGACTACCTACAATACACACCTGATGGGCTGACTTTCTTTGGTTATAGATGTCAATAAAGAGTAACAACCTTTCGGTAGGTGTCAGTGTTTCAGAGTCATTAAATAGTGCCCTGGTTTTGTCTATATGACTTTTTATAAGGCATTTTCCTAACTCTTCTTTAGATGAAAAATGATAATGGATCGATGCTTTTTTTATTCCTAGCTCATTAGATATATCAGCAAAGCTGAAGGCATTGTATCCTTTCGAAAGAATCAATTCATCTGTGATCGTCAATATGTTTTCTCTTGTTGACATAAAATTCTTAAAGCAAATATACCTACTAGTAGGTAGGTAAGCAAGCTGAATGAAGAATCATGAAAAAAAACTGAGAGAATCCTTTAATTCTCTCAGTTTAGGATGTTTTTATTATTGTACCGCTGCGAGTGCGTCTATTTTTCCCCAGCCAAAGTTTCCATCTCTGGAGGGGTAGAAGTCAGAAGCTAGCTTCATTCTGTTAAGCACTTGCTCTCTGGTTTGAGAAGGGTTCGTCGCCCAGATCAATGCGGCAATTCCTGCAGTAGTTGCGGTGGCAACAGATGAACCGCCAACATAAGCTGGCTGATTGCCACTCATTGCTTGGGTGAGTGATGTGCGGTCAGTATTGGAGTTTCGTTGCATGGTAACCACAAAGTCTACTTTACTTCCATCATGGCAAGTGTTACATCGGTTGTATCCATTATCTCTGATGCCTGTTACTGCAATGGTTTCATTCATGGTTGCTGGGAAAATTACTCCATACCAGGAAGTCCAGCTTAAGGAGGTGCCCGCAGCAGCGATGATCATTTTACCTCTACCGTAAGCATATCTCACTCCATCTTCTACTTGTCCACTAGAGAACACATCTCCAATGGACATGCTGATGATTTTCACATCCGATCGGTTTCCAAGTAGTACAAGAGCATCTGTTACTCCATCTTTCTCACTTCCACCATTGATGATGACGTCACCAGTTCCTCTCACGGCAGCCAAATCGCATTTATATGCTACACCGATGGAACTTCCTGTAGATGTTCTAGGGCCACTAATGGTACCTGCCATTTGTGTGCCGTGTCCACACTGATCATTAGGTCCATCGGGTGATGCCCACCACCACCAGCTGCTGACGTAAGTGCCATATTTGGTTCTGCTTCTTCCAGTGCTATACCCTGAGGCAAAGTTGCCGTTGAGGTTGGATTGATCTGGAGAAATGCCTGTATCAATCAATCCTACAGTGATATTGTCACCGGTACTGTAATTCCATGCCGCAGGAATATTGTGAGCATAGTAATTCCACGGGATTTTGCTTCCTGGAGCCACAGTAACATAGTCAGCACTAGGAATTGATCCTGCTGGACTTACGTCACAGCCGGAATCACTAGTGATTCTGTTGTTGTTGGATTTGATATCCGAATCATCATAGGTAAATGAATTAGGCTCTGCATATCGAACTTCCTTCATTTCACGCAATCTCTCAATTACTGCTACCTGGTAAGTTTTGATTTTGATGAATGGAAGAGTCTCATGTTCCATAACGATGAGGTCCTGAGCACTTTGATTTACATCCAATGCATTAAGGATCTCATCAATATTGTTGATGACTTTAGTCTTGGCATCCACCCACTCTTGAGAAGTGATGTCAATTTCATGTAATCGCTCATTGACATTTACAAATGATGCCGGTTTGAAACCAACAACCAGGGTTGAGTCATTGTGAGTCAGTGCGGAAGAAACCTCTTCGCTGCTCAGTTGATCCCAGTGAAATTCGCCATCTCTGGTTAATACTTCATAAGCAGACTGATTGACTCGAGTCAGGGAGTAATGAGGAGTTTGTACCAATGGGTCAATTTGAAGTTGTTCTTCATGGTCCGTACGACATCCATAGGCCATGATCGCGAGGATCATCGCTGGGAGGAGTGATTTTTTCATATTGGGTTAGTGTTAAGTTGTTATCTCCTTTGAATTTACAATTAATTAGAGATAACTGCAAGAGAGTGGTTTGAATCTCAGATAATACTCGTTAGGTAGAACGTGACCAATAAGTAAATGAAAAAAAGCAGTAGCAATGGCCACTTTTTTGTTATTTCGGTGGTATTCATAGTTTTCATGGTTTGTGAGCATAAAGGTTAAAATACTGACACCTATGTGTTAGAGGGGATTACTCAATATCAGAATTCAGTGCAACACGTATTGGTTTACGTGAATTACTTGTTGGATGGATTTGTAGCTGGAGATTGTGAGAAAATAATTTAAAAAGTTAATTTCTCAACAGTTTGATATATAGGGATTTAGGTGAGTTTTTAAGGGAATTTTAGAAAATGGGTCTAGATAAATTTCTCAGAGTATTAGGATTTGAAATCAAATCTTTTTTATCTTCGAGTATTAGTTAATCATTATGGCTGATCGGTTAGTACCCGATCTAGAAAGCCCCGGGTTCCACCGGGGCTTTTCGATTTTATAGGGGTTTGGCATTTATTAGTTACTTAAATTGGAATCCATCTCGTTAGGTCAATTGCCTGGGACCAATCAAACTTATAATTATACACGGTGAAGAATTGCCGGTTAAAATCTTTTAAATCAAAGTTGTGATTTAGAAATATTTTCAAATTGCCGTCAATGTGATGAATCAGATCATTGTTTAATATTACTTCCTGTAGTTTGATTAAAGAGTCACCAAGGTTGGGTATGAATAATAAATAGGAATTTAACTGAGTTATTTCC
>CAXEKM010000784.1:0-3293 GCA_963996645.1 uncultured Marinoscillum sp. | reverse complement strand
TTAATCCAGAAAGATTAAGTAGTGAGACTGCAATTGAGGTAACTTATTCTTTTCCTTTTCGAAAATGGATGACACTTCAGCCTGATTTACAGTATGTTATTAACCCGTCCACAGCACCCGAAATCAATAATCCCTTGGCGGTGGGATTATTAATTCAGGTATCTGTTGGTGGAGGAATCTAGGTTAGGATTTTGATTCCTTCCAGTTTATTAGAGTAGTCAGGGTACCTAATTTTTTAAAAGATAATAGCAGTTGCTGTTCTGGCTAGATACAACAATTAGTTGAATTAAGTGCTTCTGATGATACTCAGTGGAAGTAAGCAATTGGTCGGGAGTTCTAGTTAGGAACTGCTGCTTACCAATGATCATCCTGATCAGCTCCACAAGATTGTGGCTCTTAATCAAGTTGTTAATCATCACTTTGCTGATCGATAGTGATTGTTTTGATATCCATAAAAAAAGCCAGTGCATGGCACAATGCACTGGCTGAATAACATTTTGAAAGCAAAAAGCTTGCAGAACAGAAGGACTGTATACTTCTGAATTAGATGCAAACGCTGGATTTACAATGTTGCGATAATAGGTGTAATTCATCAAATCCATTGAGACAAAAAAAGCCAACTTTGATTGTACATCATAATTGACTTATCATACTAATCGAATATGGAGTTGCAAAATTTGCAACTTTTTAGATTTGTTAGTTGGAGTTAACTCGTAACTCGCTCAAATTCATTCAGTTTATTGTGCATAGTATTGAAGAATCTCATCCGCTCTTTCTCGGATGAGTTGCTGATAGGAATGGATTTTTGCAAAACAGTAGCAATATATCGCTCAATGTTCTCGCAAAACTCATTATCTGTTGTACTTAATAAGTTCAGCATGTTGTAGGTTTTATGGACCATTCGCTGTTCGTCCATAGAGAAGAAAATGGTGTTGTCACCAATTTCTATTTCGTTATAGTACAGTTCGTATTTACCATTAGGAACAGGCTTGTTGCATGGACTCATTTTGACACCTGCCTCTGCCTCTTTTGCCAAAAGATTTAAAAGTTGACGTAGTTCATCTATTAAATTCTCTAATTGCACTTTGGTGAGAACACCTACTTCATAACTGTACTCCATTTGTCTTAGCGTGACATTGAACGTTTCATCACTCCAGATTTCGAGTGAAGGTACTTGCTGATAAGCATCCCAGATTTCTTCACATAGCCTGGTCATTTCAGGGCTAATCACATTTCTATTAAAAACTTTATTGGAAAGTGTTGGCTCTTTCAGGATAGATTTCATCCAGAAATATGATTTGAACGCACTGAGCTCTGGAAACCTGAAATAATGGAAAGGAGGGATGTCCTTTGCAATAAAAGTCATGTGAAACGACTCCTTTCGCTGAATCAATTGAATGGATTGAAGAACAGCATTCAAGAACTCATTGTATCCGAAGTTGACATTGAGCATGCGTTTGTGAAAAAGTACAGTGTCTTTCGAGAGGTTGAAAAACGTGTCAAGTGACGCATTGAAATGCTGACTAATTTTACGAATTTCATTGAACGTCAAAAGTGTGTCACCTCTCATTCTGCGGTATGCACTGTCCTTACTGATGTCTAGCAGAGTGACTAGTTCGTCCGCAAATCGAAGTTGTGGATTCTTTACTTTCACCCACTCAAGAAAGGAAATTTGAATGTCTCGGTCTGTATTCATAGATGGCTACAGACCAAATTAAGACTTTTTGCCTAAGTATCGCTATACCTTAGAAAAAACCTTCACTTCCTGAAGCCGCTTCTTCTTGAAGTTGTTCAGAGAGTTCTTTGCCAAGATATTTGTCAATGGCATTATGTGCCAGGTAAATCAATGGCGTTAAAGCTATCGCTATGACGAATTTATAGATGTAATTGATCGTACCGACGGACATTAATTGACCAAGGGGCCATGCTTTACCTTCAGGAGCTAAAACATAAAAAGCTATACCTAAAACAACGAAGCTGTCTACAAATTGAGAAACAAGTGTTGAGCCTGTTGCACGCAGCCAGATCATTTTGCTTCCGGTCACTTTTCTAAGCTTTTGAAAGATAAATACGTCTAACAATTGCCCAATTAGGAAAGCCACTAGAGAACCAACAATGATTCCCATCCCTTGCCTAAAAATCACTTTGAATGCATAGTTCACATTAAATGGGCCACCATCAGGTCCTGTTGCATTGACATCAAGCCAAAACTGCGCAGGCATCAATAAAGTGATAATGTAAATCGCCAGGAAAGAGTAGGAGATACATCCAACGGCTATATAGCTGATTTTGCGAACTCCTTTTTTACCAAAGTATTCATTGATTATATCCGTAGTAATGAATACTACAGGCCAGATAACGACACCACCAGTCAAATTAAAATCCAATACCCAGTTTCCAAACAATGGAATATTAGCAGGCTCTAAGCCAAGGGTGTTTTCAAGCGAGAAAATTTTAACACCAATAATCTCAGCCAATATCGCATTGGTCAGGAATATTGCTGAAAGAATAATGAATAGAGTCTGCCGTTTGTCTTTCATAAGTTAGTGATTGATGACAAACTTTTTGCCTTCTTCAGCTAAGTAAGACTCTTTGAAAATAGTTCTTGCTTCGGCTAGAAGAGGATTTAAGTCTTTATAGCGAGTGCTAAAGTGACCCAGTAATAAACGTTTTACATTGGCATCTTTTGCTAGCTGCGCTGCTTGTTTGGCGGTGGTGTGATAAGTGCTCTCAGCACGCTCTTTCATATCGTCCATAAAGGTAGACTCATGATATACCAGGTCAACATCTTTCAGTCTGTCTACTAACGCTGGAATAAGCTTAGTATCAGAACAGTACGCATAGCTATATGGCTCCTTAGGAGGAAAAGTTACTTCAGAATTCTTAATGTATAGATCACCAGATTCCGTATACAAGTCTTCTCCATTTCTAAGCATTGTTGCCCGAACAGGAGTTAGCTTTTGCGGTAACTTATTTTTATTAATGCCGCGCTTTTTGGTTTTCTCCTGAAAAATGAAGCCAGAGCATGGGATGCGATGTTCCAATGGAATAGTGGTGATGGTCAGCTTACAATCTTCATAAATCACCTCAGGCACTTCAGGAGTCCATTCTTTGAACTTAATGTCGTAACTCAGTCTGGTCTGAGAATATTTTAGCTGAAGAGTGATGATCTCACGTAAACCCGGAGGTCCATAGATGAATAAGTCACTTTGACGACCATAAAGATGCAAAGTGGAAATCAACCCCATTAGACCGTAATAGTGGTCGCCATGAAGGTGGGAGATCAGGATCTC
>CAXEKM010000783.1:0-3252 GCA_963996645.1 uncultured Marinoscillum sp. | reverse complement strand
TCACTTTCCTTCAACAAGCGAATTGGAAATGAGAATGGCATTGCCATGATCAACAACAATTTAGGAATGTTGTATTCTGATCTGGGAAGGTATAATGAATCCCTTCAAAAATTTACCGAAACTCTAGCCGCCAGAAGATCCGAAAAAGAGACAGAGGGAGTCATTTCCGCATTGATCAATTTGTCTGTAGTTCATAACAATCTAGGTAGTTACAACAAATCCATAGAATATCTTACTGAGGCCAATGAACTGGCTAGAGAAAGTTACGATGAAGAACGTATGCGTAGTGTTTACGGTATGCTTTCTGAAACGTATGAAAAAATGGGCGATGTAGACAAATCGTTAGAGTATTTCGAGTTGTACAAAACGTTCCATGAAAAGATTAATCGAGAGCAAATTGCCAACGTACAAACCGAGCTAGAAGAGGAAAGATTGCAGAAGCAGATTCTTATTGCTGAAAAAGCTCAAAAAGAGAACGAACTTCTTAAGCAGAAACTAGAATTATACGAGAAAGACGAGCAAATTCTCGTGAGAGATTCATTAAACGAAAGCTTGAATAGTAGCCTGTCAAAATCTCAGCTAGAAAGAAAAATTTTAGAACAAGACAAGGAACTTGCTGAGACAAAAGCAGCAAATCAAGAGCTGGCGAACAAACAATTGACTGTTCAAAAGAAGCAATTGAGGAATATTCTGTTAGTCACGATTATTGCTGTGTTAATCATTGGAGCTTTAATCTGGATGGGTCAGCAGCGTACTAAAAGACACAATGAGAAACTTGCTGCCATCAACGAATCTCTAGAGAAGAAGACAAAAGAGCTAGAAGTTGCTAATCATACCAAAGACAGAATGTTCTCTGTAATTTCTCATGATTTGAGAAGCCCGATCACTTCACTGCAAGGATTCTTCATGGCAATAGATGAATTTGAAATTCCTGAAGATTTGAAAGCTGCATTAAGTAGTGTAGAATCTCAGCTTACCAATAGTGCGACCTTGTTGGATAACTTATTAGTTTGGTCAAGATCTCAATTGGAGACTGATGAGCCAACTATTCAGGAGTTTCCACCGGCAGATCTAGTGGATCATAACATGAGATTGTTGCAACAAATGGCAACTTCTAAAGGAGTGATTTTAGATAATGCAGTGGCTTCAACTGACAAAATCAAGAGTGACCCTCAGATGGTAAGTATCGTGGTGAGAAACTTAATGCAAAATGCGATTAAGTTCACACCAAAAGGAGGTACTGTCAAAGTGGATATGGTTCATAATGGAAAAGCTTCCTATCTGAAAGTTTCCGATAATGGAGTTGGTATGACACCAGAGAAAGTACAGACTTTGTTTGATATCACCACCAACAAAACAACTGATGGCACTAATAATGAGAAGGGTTCTGGTTTAGGATTAATCATCTGTAAAGAGTTAATCGAGAAAGTGGGTGGGCATATCGAGGTTTCGAGTGAGCCAGGTGAAGGAACAGAATTCTCTCTTAAATTTCAAAAGTAAATCACCAAATACACCTATCGTTTTATACGACAATATATGAAGTTCCTACTTTTTACTCTTCTTGGTTTCTTAGGCATCGTTGCGATAGCTCAAGAGCCAACACATTTTATAGATACAACTGGTACGCTTTATTGGAAAAAATCTCAGCCTGTATATCTTTTCATTGCAGATAATCCTGAAGGTAAAGATACTGAGCGTCTTACCAGTAAATCTACTCCGCAATATGCTGAACCATTTTTTCTTGATACAGAAGGAATTAACTACATCCGGTCGAGAGAGGCTGTAGATCCTAAAACGATGCGGCCTGTGCCGGATACAGAAGTAATGTTCGAGATCTACGCTGATGGTATTTCACCTGTAAGCAGTATTGATATTGATTACGATTCTAGATATCAGGGAGATGCAGTCTATTATGCCAATCAGGTGGTGGTGGCACTGGAAGCAAAAGATAACCTAACAGGAGTTAGTCGGCTAATGTTTTCCATCAATGGAGGTGAAGAACAAGCTTATGATAGTGCATTTACGCTTGATGAGCGTGAAGTGCATATTGATTATTACGCCGTTGATAATGTAGGAAATTCAGAAGAAAAGCATTCTGTTGATTTCATTGTGGATTCTGATGTGCCATTCAGTGATTTAACTGTTAATGGTATCACTGACGATAATATCATTTCATTGGCTTCTAAAATGTATCTCCAGGCATATGATTCCACCTCTGGAATTCAGTCTGTTTATTACAAATTGGATGAAGGAGAATATTTGAAATATCCAGGAAAGGAACTTAAGGTTACTTCATTAAAAGAAGGAGAACACTCAATTACCTATTATTCGGTTGATAATGTTGGAAATAAAGAGGAACCACATTCATTTAAGTTTTATTTAGATCGATCAGCTCCGTTAATGGTGGCAGATGTCCTTGGTGACCGGTTTATAGTAGGGGATGAGATTTATTTCTCAGGAAGAACGAAGCTAAAACTTACTGCAGTAGATAATAAGGTAGGAGTTAAGGAAATTAGGTACTCAATTGATAATTCTGAATTTGTAGAATATGATAAACCGTTCTATTTACCAAGTGTAGCAGGACTACACTCTATTAAGTATTACTCAGTAGATAATTTGAATAACTCAACTGCAGATCAGAAGAAAAGTAGATACTTAGGACAAGGTGGTTATGAGGAGTACAAGCATAATGTAAACAAGTTTTATGTGGATTTAACTGGTCCAATTATAGACCATGCTATTTTGAACCATTCATTTGTTAGAGATGATACTTTGTTTATAGGTCCACATACTAAAATCAAATTTTCTGGAAAAGATGTTGAATCTGGGTTGAACAAGTTTGCTTACTCTTTTAAATCGGATATTGGTGAAACGGATTATTCTGAGCCATTCGAGATCAAAGGAGAAAAGGACGGCTTTTACATTATGGAGTACTACGGATATGATAATGTGAACAACCGAAATGTGGCAGAATTTGCTTTCTTCTATGATGCTACATTGCCAGAGATTTTTACGCAGTTCAACACAGGTGCTGTTGAAGGTTCGAAAATTCCTACCTACCCAATTACATCAGGACTATTCCTTTCGGCTACTGATAAAACATCAGGGATCAAAAGCTTGACGTATAATTTAGATGGTTCAGCATTTGTACCTTATCGAGGGTTGATTACCGGATTTAGTAAAGGGAAACATGAGATGACTATTAAAGCAGTTGATTATCTCAACAACGAGCAAGAAGTAACGATTGAGTTT
>CAXEKM010000782.1:0-5653 GCA_963996645.1 uncultured Marinoscillum sp. | reverse complement strand
GAACTTTGAAAATCATGAAAACCGTTACAGCGGCATGTCAAATTTGACTATTTTTATGCGGCGTTTTTGCTGTTTTGAAAACTCGTGGGGCATCATTTAGGGTTTTGAAAACATCACTATTCCGAGTTATCAGGGTGAATTAGATCACTCAGGAATTCGTTTTCACAAAAGAGTCAGACTTGCAAATGAATTTCAAAAAACATGCGATTTGTATAGAAAATATTTAACACAAAACCACATTAAAAACCTTATTATCAATTAGTTAATTATTTAACTAATCAATAAAAATATAGACGTCATATAGTCCGAATTGGGGTGTTTTCGACCCCAAAAAAGTGCCTGAAAATATCCAAAGAAAGAAATAGCACATTTCTAAGGATTCTTTTAGATGGAAGATTAAAGATTTTAGACTATAGACTGAAGAATTAGGTTCTATTGCAGAGTATAATCCATCACTTTAATATGGTTGCAACCTAAAATTCAATTCATTTCATTATTCGAAAATCAATTTGTTTGCCCCTATACCCTGAAAGGAGCAAATTGATTTATTTACATCACCTGGACTGTCATACGACCTAATTAATTAGTCATAAAACCAATATCCTACTTTCCTCACAAATTACCACAGCTTCAATCATTTGCGCATAAAAAAACCGAGACCCAAGGCCTCGGTTTATCAATCAAACAAAAAATATGAAGAGAATACTATCGCTTTATAATCTTCTTAGTAATCTTTTCCCCATCAGACGTAATCTGAATATGGTAAATGCCCACTTTCAAATCGCTTAGATCTAGCTGCTCCCTCAGATTCCCATCAGAAGAACTACTTAAAGTTATTGAGTGTATCTTTCTTCCAGACATGTCAACCACGTCCAGGTTCACCAACTCATTTGCAGACAATCCAGTCAGGTCAATATGCAGCGACTCCATCACAGGATTTGGATAGACAGATATCTCACTTTTATTCATCACACCCTCTAAACCAGTATCCATTCTAGAACTTGAAGCAGATTCAAATGACCAGTGATTGCTATGCCAACCAGCGTTAATTGCTCCATGCTGTGCATTTCCGGTAAGGTTTTCAACATGCACATAATCTCCAGACTGCCATCTGTTACGGATTCGTTTATGTCCATCATAATCCTCAATCGTCCACTGTGCACTCCAGGCACCAGTACTTATATCGGTACTTTGTACTGTTCCGTTTAGACTTTCAATATTCATGTAATCGCCGGTAGCCACATTACGGATAGCCTGATAACTACCAACAGTCACTAATTCCCATTTGTAATTAGAAGCACTACTAAATGATCCGTAAGAAACATTGGTTCCTGCATCGTAGAGGTAAGTTCCTTGCCATCTATTTTTGATATAGAACTGTGAACCAGATCCACCTCCACCAGTTGAACTGGCTGTGATTGACACATTATTCAAGTTAAAACCACCACTCATCATATAGATTCGCATGATTTGCTGGCCTGCATTTAGAGATACATTGGTTACAGTCACCATTTGCCAGGACTGCCATCCACCAGTGTTTGGAGCATTGATGGTTCCAGTCTTATTCACTCCATCAAATTCCACTCGCAAAGTACCACCAACGGCACCTGCCACACGAACTCCTATGTCATAGTTACCCGCAGAAGCAACATTCACTGTATATTCTAACCATTCACCTCCATTGGTCCAGCCAATACTGTAACCACCTTCAGAACATGCTTCAATATCTACACCGGTTGTTCGGTACTGACCTCCCTGGTTGCTTGCATCACTGTCATGGTAAGACTCTCCATCGGCACCATTGTCGAAGTTCTCCACCTCCACAGTACCAGGTAAGCTGATCACTCCATTGTAAGGAGTTTGTCCAAGGGAATTCACGGTTACCGAAAAGTTTTGTGTAGAGACTGCCCCACATGTATTGGTATAAGAAGCAGTATAGGTTCCTGACTGGCTCGGCTGCATGTTTGACAAAGTGATTTCTCTGGTACTTGCAGAATAACCATTCGGTCCTGACCAACTCCAGTTTCCACCAGAAGGTTGTGGACCAAAAGCAACAGAACCACCTGCATCTAATGTAGCAGTACTAGACGGGTTCCAGCCACCACCATTTACGTTAACATACGGGGTAATAGCAGTCGCAGAACATCCCCCAGGATTGCTATTGTACCAAATCCCATTTTGATACCATCCATCTGTTCCATTTCTACTTAAATTATCTGTCTGAGTAGAACCGTCATTAAAGATCAGATTAGTCGATGTTATATTGCTAAACGTATAGCTATACCAACCACTTCCTTCATTGGTCATAGCCACACCAGGCCAGGAGCCATCAGCTAATAATCCTACCGGCTGAGCATCCCACCAATAGATATTGATGTTCGTACCCCACGCAGTAGGCTTATAGAAATGAACTGTAAACGTTGGCGCAGGATTAACAGTGATGGTCGCAGAGGCTTGATAACCTCCATCCACTGTGGTTGCTGTTATGGTAGCAGTACCAGCGCTAATTGCCGTTACCAAACCGGAGGCACTTATTGTAGCCACACTGGTGTTGCTAGAACTCCAGTTAACACTTTGATTCGTTGCATTGGAAGGCTGAACAGATACAGACAATTGCTGAGTCAACCCTGCATTGATGGAACTACTAGTTGGGTTTACCCCAACACCAGTCACATCTACTTGAGGCACGTTTCCATTACTCAGAACGATGTATTGATAAGCATTAAGGGTCACATTCTGACCAGCAGTCCAGGTAACAGAATTGCCAGGATTGAAGATATCCGTATAAGAACCAGCCATGCCAGAAGGAATCGTGAATGAACGACTTCCACCTCTTGGGTTAATTAAAACCGCTACTTTCTCACCTCCAGATTCTTTAGTGAAAGCAAAAACGTCCGGATTGGTATTAGCTGGATCAATGTATGAAGTTGGCAAACCTCTTCTCAATGCCACACTTCCATTTCTTGCATTCAATATTTTCTGCATCTCAGTATACACTGTCAAATCTTGAGACCAGTTGATGTTACCAGAATTCCATGGATATGGAAGTGGATTGGTATTTCCAACCTCGATACCATTATAGATAAAAGGAACGCTTCGGTGATAGGTTGCCAACACAAAAGCAGCCATCACTCCTGCCCTTCCTCCTTGAAGGAAAGAAAAAGGCGACCCTTCAGCGTTGTAGTCATCATGATTAGAAAGGAACCTCGTTACCAACTGCGTTGAGCTAGCTCCATTGTATTCTCCTGCGGTAACTCCATCGAGGTTCATTACTGGCTCTCCAGAGTCCCATACTTTTTTCATCACGTTCCAGTAGAAGTTCGTTCCGAAGATGTAATCAAAACCCTGAGCATAATGCGCTCCAGGCTGATTGTTACCACATGTCTGACATCCAGATTGCGTTCCTTCATTGCTTCCTTCTGCCAGTAGCAATAAGTCATGACTAGAGATGCTTCTGAGGTTACTGATTGCGTTGTTCCAAAAAGCCTGAGGTGGTTGATCTGCCCAGTCGAAACGGAAACCATCCACATTGGCCGCAAATACCCAGTAACGCATGGCGTCAATCATGGCATTAGCAGCACCTGCATTGTTCAAATCAATACCTGCAACATCTGGAAATGGACCAGCTTGCTGAATATTTCCATTGCCATCCTGTAAGTAATACTCCGGATGTTGGGTAATCCATGGATGATCAAAACCTGTCTGATTGACAATGAAATCAAGGATAACTGCCATTCCCAGGTTGTGAGCGTCTTGCACTAAACCACGTAGGTCATTCAGTGTACCCAGGTCTGGAGCAACAGCTTTATAATCTGTATTGGAATAAGGAGATCCCGACGCCTGTGGTGCTGTACTAATCGGAAAGATAGGCATCAAGTAAATCACATTGATACCCAAATCTTTGACACGCTGCAGTTTGGCACGAGCCCCTGCTATGTCTCGGGAACTACTATATTCCCGCAAATTCATTTGATAGATATTAGCATCCATTCGATTAGGCACTCCATTGAAAGGTGTCCCGTACTGAGGTGGATCCTGAGCTAGTACTAATTGAGGGAGGGATAGAAGCAGCAATAAAAATGCTGTGATCATCGCTCTCTTTGCTCGGAAACCTCCGAGCTGAGTTGGTCGAGTTTTCATCATTTGAAAATGGTTAATTGGTTAAAACTTCTTTATACACGCGTGGAGTTTGGGGTTGCGTGAAGTGGAGTGGAAGTTACGTTGAACTCAATTGTCTGAAGTCTCGGTAATTGGTTGTTTGCTTCATGTTCACATCTGGTTTTGGTTATCAATAATGATTGACTGGTCCACTGTTACCAATCTATCCTTCAAAGCAACCAACATGCTGAAGCAAACCCAAAATGAAGTCGTAGAATATAGAAAATATAAAGACCTAAATACATCTAACCAACTGAACCAATGAGAGTTAGAAGAATAATGCGATTAGAAAAATATAAACAATATATAAGGGTATTTTGACCTATATTTTGCCATATTCATGAATTACCCATAAATAATCAGGTCATTTCTGTCATTTTAATAATGATAAAACAGAATGATGAAAAATCAATAATGCTAGATCGCTTCAATCTCCATGATGCGACGTTCAAACTCATCATTTGGAAGAATGGATTTACTCTTCACCCTATTCTTGTAAGCATAGATCGTATTGACAGAATATCCAAGAATCTTAGCCAGCTTATCACTATCAGAAACACCCATTCTGATCAAGGCAAAAATCCTTAACTCGGTATTGAGCAACTGATCTTTTTCCAGGATGATTTGATCTTCTTCCTTGAAATGCGAATTAAAAATTTCTACAAAATCTGGGAAGAGCTTTAAGAACACTTTGTCGAATGATTGGTATAAATCTTCTCGTTCCTTTTTCAAATCGATTTTGCTCATCACAAAACGGATGTCATCATACTTCTTCTGAATAAGTTTTTGATCTACAGAACGCTTGAACTTTTCAATCTTCTCAATGTAGTCTGAGTTGATATTGAAATAGTAACCCAGGTATTCCTCTTTGATCTTGTTCGCTTCCGAAAGCTTATTATTACTCTCCGTCAGGATGATATTCTTATCACTAATCTCCTTGTCCTTTTTACGAAGCTTTCGGAACTGCAGGAAGGCACTCACCCCAAAAAAAATGGTCAAAATTGCTAAGACAGTCAATCCGATGGAGTACCACAGCAATGTCTTTCGTTGACCATCCACATAATTCAATCTTGCCGAAGCAATTATCGGAAGTATCGCCCCTACTTCACTTTTACGCTGCTTAGCTCCATAGAAATTCGCATCTTCCATGGAATGATTGATGTAACGGTAAGCTGCATCAATATCTCCCTGCTGATAAAGCAAACTAGCTAAACTGGTCATTGCTGAAGTTTCTTTGATCGCCGATTCAATATCCGAAATACACGCTTCTGCTAATAGATTAATGGCTTTAGTCGTATCTCCAAGCTTCAAATGAAGGTAACTCAAAGTTGAGGCAGTAATCGCAAATTCATGATTGGTCAAACGTTCCTTTTTGTCCATCAATTTATTCAGGTACCTCACTGACTCGTCGGTGCGTTCCACTCGGAGGTTATGCAATCCCTTGAGGTATAAAAATGTGTAAGAATCTGGCTCTGACATGCTCGTTGCAAACTCG
>CAXEKM010000781.1:0-2504 GCA_963996645.1 uncultured Marinoscillum sp. | reverse complement strand
TCATGATCATCCCAGTTTTCTGCTACCATGATTGTTGGAATCAAAAGACCAACTACCGTAGCGATTACAGCCAGTACTTGTTTATTCTTTAGTACAGCTCCAAGCAATTCGTAGATTGCTAGTACACCAAACCCAATCCAAATAGCGAACGCATAATAAGATCCTGAGTAGATGTAATCTCTTTCTCTTGGTTCGATAGGAGGTGAGTTTAGATAAAGTACTAATGCTACACCGGTTAAGAAAAATAGTAAAAGTGTCACAGAGAAGTACTTAACATCTTTCTTGTACTGGATAAACAAACCTAAAAGACCTAATAATAGAGGTAAAGAGTAATAGATGTTTCTTCCTTTATTATTCTCTAATGCCGAAGGCAAGTCCGATTGGAATGCATCCCTGATACCAACCCAGCTAGCATCTTGTTCATCAGACGCACGACCTGAGAAGTTCCAAAGGAAATACCTCATATACATCGTTCCAATCTGATGGGTAAACATGAAATACAGGTTATCGCTAAAGCTTGGCTTTACACCAGGCTGCAGTCCTGTGATCTCCATGTATCGCTTCTTATGCGGTTCCGCTGCAGAGTACATTCTTGGAAGAATGGTTGTTTGAGATGGGTCGTATACGTAATCCAGTTTGTAATCTTTGATTTCGTATTTGTCTTCACCACGCATGTAAATAGCATCACCTTGCTCTTGTGAAGTTACTTGAGCAGTGTAGTACTGTCCGTGGAACAATGGTCTTGAACCATATTGCTCACGCTTCAAGTAAGATACGAATGAAAGAATGTCTTCTGGATTGTTTTCATCAATTGGAGGGTTGTAACTACTTCTGATCAATACGATCGTGTAAGAAGAGTAACCAATCATAATGAAAGTGAAACACAGTAAGATGGTGTTCAGAGTAAGTTTTTGCTTTTTGATGGAATAGAAAATTCCATATACCAATGCTCCAAGGAATGCAAAACAGAAGAAAATTACTCCTGATCCAAATGGAAGACCTAAAGCATTCACGAAGAAAATCTCCAAGCTACCTGCCAATGATGGAAGACCTGGGATTACACCTAACATGATAATTAGGATAGCGGCTCCAGCAGCAACTAGCGTAATGATGATTCCTTGAATAGTTACTTTCTCATAGTATTTGAAATAGATAATGAGACCCAATGCAGGAAGCGTAACCAAGTTCAATAGGTGAACACCTATTGATAGTCCCACCATGTAGGCAATCAAAATGATCCATTTGTTGCGCTGTGCTTCTTCTTCCATGTTCTCCCATTTCAGGATTGCCCAGAAAACAAAAGCAGTGAAGAATGCAGACATACCGTAAACTTCCGCTTCTACAGCACTGAACCAGTAAGAATCGGAAGCCATACAAGAGAATGCTCCAACAGCACCAGCTCCCATCAATAAGATGGTTTGAGCAAGAGTCTCTTCACCCTTTTTGATGCCTAATACTCTTTTAGCAAGGTGAGTAATGGACCAGAATAAAAATAGAATAGAGAATGCAGTACTCACCACACTGACCATGGTCACCCAGTAGGCAACACTTTCTACATTTCCAGCCGCGAATAAGGAGAATATTCTACCAGTCAAAAGGAAGAACGGAGCTCCAGGAGGGTGAGGTACTTCTAGTTTGTATGAACAGGCGATAAACTCGCCACAGTCCCAAAAACTGGCTGTCGGTTCTATGGTCATCGCATACACTACGAATGACACGAAAAATACAAACCAACCAGTGATTACATTAATTTTTTGATATCCCATCTCAATAGTTTTGAGTCAACTTGGCGAAATTAGCAATAATGTGCTATAATCCTTAGAATTAGAATCGAATATACGCCGACCATTTAACAAGTGGAGTAATATTCGAATGTTCCTTGGTGATGGGTATTTAAAAAATGTTAATCAGTGACGTTTACTGATATTATTGTGAGTAATGGCACGTTGCATTTTGCTTTTAAATTTTCCTTCTGAGAAACTGCGCTGAGCTTGGTGCTTGGTGGATCTTCCCTGCACTCTCTCACGCCACATTTTCCAACTACTCAACTTCATTTCCTGTCGCATGAGTTTGATAACATCCTTTTCAGGAACTCCAAACTGATCAAAAATCGCATCGAATGTCGTTCGGTCTTCCCATGCCATTTCGATGATTCGGTCGGTATCTCTTTCTGAAAGTTGATATTTCTCGGTTATTTTCATCGGTTGCCCAACAATCTGTGTTCACGAATTGTTGGCGACACATGCAGAAAAAAGAGATAAATGTTGTTTGGTTTAAGAGAGATCTGCGATTGACGGATCATGAACCACTTGCAGCAGCATTTAAATCGAATCTGCCAATCTTACTCATATATGTTTTTGAGCCATCATTGATCAATGCCTCTGTTAGTGATATTCGTCACTGGCGATTTGTGTATGAGAGTCTTCAGGATATGCAATCTAGAATTGGTGATTCTATTCAGGTCCTTGAGGGTGAGTGCCTAGATGTGTTTCAAGAGTTATTAT
>CAXEKM010000780.1:0-7374 GCA_963996645.1 uncultured Marinoscillum sp. | reverse complement strand
TGAAGCCGCTACGATAATGGAATCTCTTGTTCCAGACAGTCCTTTATCTGCTGTATGCAAAACATCTCCATTTGCATTCAATAATTCTACGGTGATGCTAGCCAATGGTGAACTAACTCCATCTGCTACATCCACTCGGATGTCAAAATTTCCTTGCACTACTTTTCCTCCTTCAGCCGGAGACTGGTAGGCAATACCTGGAGCGAAATCTGTCAATGCATCAACATCAATTTCCTCCTGACATGCTGTGAATACTATAAGTGCCGAGGCTACGAATAGTAAGTTTATTAATTTTTTCATCTTAATTCCTTTTAGCCTTAGTACTGATCATTTTGTTTCAACTTCGGATTAGCAATAAGCTCCGAAGACGGAAGTGGGTAAAGGTTTAAGTGAGCAGAAGTAACTGTTCCTGCTTGTACTCCACCTTTCCATGGCCAAACGCCTGCATCAGAATACTCTCCAAATCTGATCAAGTCAGTTCTTCTATGACCTTCCCAGTAAAGCTCACGGCCTCTTTCATCCAAAATGAAATCCAGTGTCAATTGACCAGCAGTGATATCACCGGCATTGGTTCCGTAAGCTCTTTGTCTGATTTGGTTTACATAACCCAAAGCAGTAGTAGCATCTCCACCTGATCCACCTCTCAATACAGCCTCAGCGTACATCAAATACACATCTGCCAGTCTGAAGAATGCAAAATCAGTATCAGGGAAGTTTTCATGTGAACCGCGAGCACCAGTAGAAGTCACATTAGTGAACTTAGGCACCGCATAACCATTGGTAAACTCAGAAATGTCAGTGATCTCTTTCGTCTGACCAGAAGTATAGAATATTGCTCTGTGATCTAATGAACCTGTTTCGTCTGGGAATAGATTAACCAAAGCACTTGTAGCTCGAATACCACCCCATCCACCAGCAATACCATAAGCTGTTGGATCCATGGTTCCGCCTACTGCTGCACTCACCAGGTAAGTAGTTCCACCGTAGGTTCTTGTATTCTGACCGTCAAACAATGCAGCAAAAATGATCTCATTTGAGATGTTATTGTCCGCACCGAAGTTTTCAGAATAAGTTGGCCAAAGTGAGAATGTACCATCGTTGATGATCTTGTTACATGCTGTGATACAATCTGTACTTCTATCAGTACCAGTATAAACAACTGCATTCAAATACAACTTTGCCTGAAGTGCCCAAACTGCTGCTTTACTTGCTCTTCCGTAAGGAACAGTCGCTGCGTCAAACAATTCATTCTCGATATCAATTAACTCACTTTCGATGTATGCGAATACTTCAGCTGGAGTAGCCTGCTCAGGAGCATCAGATCCAATCGCATCTTCCTCTGTGTAGAAAGGAATGTTACCGAAAAGATCAAGACCATGCCAGTAACTCATTGCTCTTACAAAACGAGCTTCAGCTCTGTACTGACGAATAATCTCTTTCTCTGCATCAGTGAATCCTCTAGAGTCGAGATTTGCATCTGAAGACTCTCTGATAAATTCGTTTGCTAAAGAGATGTTGTAGAATACTCTGTAATACATCGCAGTGATGAACTCATTGCCATCATTCCACGACATAGTGTTCAAATCTGGAAGGTTACCATCTGCCCAGCCAATTACTGCTTCGTCTGTTGGTAATTCCTGTAGTTGCCAGTACTGTCTAATGTAGCTAGAAGCTCCTTCATCAATACCGGAAATATCGCCACTACCAGCAGGTCCCTGCTGACCAGTCAATGCAAACCCTGCGTAGATTTTTGCAAGGAAAGACTCGTAAGTAGAAGCATCCTCAAAGATTACATCTCCAGACGCAATACTCTTAGGTGGTACGTCCAGGTCTGTACATGCAGCTAATGAAACAATCGCTGCAACGGATAATATGTTAAATATCTTTTTCATGTTATTTCTTTTTGCAGTGATTAAAATCCAAGACTTAATCCAAGTACATAGGTTCTTGCTTTAGGATATGGATTATTGTCAATACCATTTCCTACCTCAGGATCTAATCCAGAGTATTTAGTCAATACAAATGCATTTTGTACTGTACCGTATACTCTAATGTTTGATTTTTGTAAACCAGGAATGTTGTAACCCAATGTGATGTTGTCCATTCTTACGAATGAAGCATCTTCCACATAGTAATCAGAGAAGTACTGTGGAGTCACATAGTTGGTCTCAAGAACGGAAGCATGAACGTTTTGTAACCAGTTACCTGATCCGTCCATCGCATTGTAGTAGCCGTTGTTAGAAGCAATGTTATTATACACTTTATTGCCAATATTTGCTCTTACTGTAAAACTCAAATCCAATCCTTTGTAAGATGTCTGAGAGGTTAAACCCATGATGAACTTAGGCGCTGGAGAACCATAGATTTCTCTGTCTGAGCTGTTTACTGTTTCATCACCATTTGTATCTTGATAGATATCTGCAAGGTTGATCTCACCATCTCCGTTGTGGTCTACACCATCAGGAAGAGGGTTTCCATTCTCATCTTTGATCGTTCTATACACATAGAATGAGTTAACTTGATTACCCACGCTCAAGATCTGAATGTTGTTACCAGTACCACCTGAAATACCACCGGTTAAGTAGCCTTCAAAATTCTCATCAGTGTTACCATCCAAGACTTTGATCTGGTTCTGGTTGTGTGAGAAGTTGAATCCAACATTCCAGCTTAAGTCACTGTTGTCAATGATGTAGCTATTCAATGCCAATTCAATACCCTTGTTTTGCATCTCACCAATGTTGGTGATGATACGGTTGGTCAGGTTAGTTCCTGCTGGTACCGATACTTCGAACAATAGATCTGAAGTGTTCTTTTCGTAGTATTCAACGGAGCCGCTTAATCTTCCTTTCAAAAGTCCAAAGTCAACACCCACGTTTAGTGAAGCTGTTTGCTCCCACTTGATTCCCTGGTCATAACCATTAGGACGAAGTGTAGTGATGTACTCATCACCTAGAGGATATTGTGCTGTTGGGAAACTTGAAGTATATGTTGCCAGATATCTGTAGTTACCAATCTCCTGGCTACCAGTAATACCGTAACCAACTCTTACCTTCAAATCACTGAATACGGTTTTCAGGCTAGACATGAACGACTCATCCAAAATTCTCCAACCAAGAGCTGCCGAAGGGAAAATACCCCAACGATTCTCAGGTCCAAACCTTGAAGATCCATCACGTCTTACAGTTAAAGTCAACAAGTATCTGTCCATGAAACGGTAGTTTGCTCTACCGAAGAAAGAGATGATTCTAGAGCTTTCGTAGCTATTGTAAGTCTCAGAGTACTCAGCGATGTTGCCACTGTAGAAACCATATACGTCTGTCGATAGCCCATAAGCTCTGTATGACGGATACTCAGAAGTAAACTGCTGGAATTCATAACCTCCAGTTACATTCAATGAACTGTTAATAGATGGAAGCTCTTTTTTATAGTTCAACAAGAAAGTAACCATTGGGTTGATTCTCTTGATGTTCTCAATTCTTACTTCACCACTATCACTAGACTGGCTTCTCAATGTACTTGGTAAGAATCTTTTTCTTTCACCCAGGTTGATGTCGTAACCACCAGAAAGCGTAGCAGATAAACCATCTACAAATGGCATATCATAGGTAATGTCAATTTTACCAATGTTTCTTACATACTCACCAAAGTCTTGCACCTGATCTGAGGAAGAAACGGGATTGTCTGGCGCTAAGTCTTCATTGTATTCGAAGTAACCACCCCATCTGCTTCCAGCATCATAAATGTTCTGAGTTGGATCAAATGCGATCGCTCCACCAATTGCACCAGCATCGTACTGATCTTTGATGAATGAGCTCTTCATGTTGGCATTGATCTTTATTTGATCATCCAGTAATGACTGATTGTAGTTAAATCCTAAACTTGTTTTCTGAGTTTCAGAATTCTGAACTACACCTTCCAGGTCCTGGTATCCAGCTGAGAATCTAAATCCTGCAGTTTCAGTACCGCCTGTGAAGCTTAAACTATGATTTTGACCAATAGCTATACGAGTAATCTCATCGTACCAATCTGTGTTACCAGTTCCCATTTGGTCAATGTTTTCTGCATGCTTAGCGATGATGACGCTGGAGAATTGCTCTGCATTCAACATGTCAATTCTGTTCGCCAACTCAGCCACTGAGAAGTAACCATCATAAGTAACACGGCCTTCCTGACCTGCTTTACCTTTTTTAGTGGTGATGATGATAACACCATTTGCACCTCTAGCACCGTAAATAGCAGCTGCCGAAGCATCTTTCAATACGGTAATATTTTCAATTTCATTTGGATTTAGGAAGTTCAATGGATTTCTACCTCCTGAAAAACCACCAGGGTTGTGAGCTGAGTTATCGATCGGCACACCGTCGATTACGTAAAGAGGCTCACTACTTGCAGTCAGTGAAGTACCGCCACGAATACGTACACTTACTTGTCCACCTGGCTCACCACTGTTTGGAGTAATCTGTACACCAGCTACTTTACCCGCGATTAAATTATCCGGTGAAACGATAGCTCCTTTGTTAAAGTCGTCTGACTTCACTTCAGCCACCACACCAGTAACGTCACCTTTTTCCTGCTCTCCATATCCTACCACAACAATCTCTGCCAATTGCTCAATGGAAAGACGGAGTCCAACATTTACTACTGATTGGCTACCTACGGTTACATCCTTTGTTTCATAACCTACAAATGAGAAAGTAAGGATGTCTCCATCAGCTACGCTAATCTTATAGTTACCATCCATGTCTGTGATGGTACCTCGTGATGTTCCTTTTACCAGAACAGTTACACCTGGTAGCGTCTCATCTGTTTCGCCATCGGAAACAGTACCAGATACAGTTCGCTCTTGTGCGTTCACTAGGAAGCTTGCACATAGCAAACTAAGAATCGCCAAAAGTCTAAACCAGCCGGAGCCAGTCTGCTTTGATCTTAAGTTATAATTGTCTGCCTTCATTAGATTTTTGTAATTATCATTTGATTGATTTTAGAGTGATCACTCACTCTACTTCTGAGGATTTTCAGGATGGATTAGCTATCCTGAAAAGGATTCGATTTAACAGGGTGCTTCCTCGTTTACCAAATGGTACATGATTGATAATTGATAGGGTTTCTTCATACTATTTTGGTTTCATTGAATTATTGACATTGTACCACTGGTTTGAAAGTCTCTTTTTGAGATTATTTCAAAAAAGTGATAGTCAAATCTGAATATTGTGAAGGATTAATAGGTTAACTGAGGCGTTACAATTGGTTAACAGAATTTCTGTCTAGAAACCTTAAATCATCCCTAAATCAATCAAAAAGACCATTTCTTATTAGGATAGTGCCTTGAATTGAAGGTTAACAAATGGTTATCAAAAATAATTTCTAGAGGGTCTGGTAAATATGATAAATTAGAAATTGTTCGGGTAAAACCACTCGGATCGAGTTACCAAATTGATAATTTTTGGGAGTTAGATTGACAAAATAAAATCTGTCAGGCCTTCTTTGCCTTCCAAATCGATCTTCTTTCTAATGCGAGATCGGGAGACTTTTACACTCTCAGGAGAAATCCCTAAAATAGAGGCACATTCATTGGCCGAAAGGTTCAAACGAATCAGTGCGCAGTGTCTCAATTCTTGAGTAGTCAGAGCCGGACAGTTCACTTTAAGTTTGGCATAAAACCCAGTGTAAATCTGCTCGAAATAGAGCTTGAAATCTTCCCAGTCTTTATCGTGTCGGAAACTATCATCAATCAGTTTGAGCACCTTTCGGATGTCTTGAGCTGTAGCTTTACTGCTTGGCTTGGAAAGCTCTTCCAAACGATCTTTCAAAGACTTAAGCGTTTCATTCTTTTGAATCAGATTTAGCGATTGAGTGGTAATCTGCTTATCACGATACTCGATCTGATCTTTTAACTGTTTTTCTTTCAGGTGAAGGAAATTCACATCGGCATCTGAAAGTGCCTGTTGGGATTTATGCACTGCCTCCGTTTTGGCTAACAGCTCTTCTTTCTGCTCGATAATACGATTCTTCTGAGCAATGATTTCATTTTTTTGCTCGTTGATCTGCTTGGTTCTTTCCTCAATGATTTTTCTAAATCTTCGTTTCTGCAAGATCAAGCTATAATTATACACACGTACAACTCCAGATATCAAGCCTATGGCCAACAAGCCAGCTAATAAATACGCCCACCAGGTGTAGAACCAGGGTTTCGGCACATTGAATGTCAATACAACTGGATCACTCCACAATGCCCCAATTTCACGTGATCTAACCTCTAATTGATAGGAACCTTCAGAAAAACCTAAATAAGAAACTTGTCTATTGCTTGTCGATTCTGACCATTGATCGTTCAACCCAATTAAGCGTGATTGATATTCAACTTGTTTCCCTGGATAGGTGAGAGTGGTATATTCTACTTCCAGCGATCCTTTATAAGCAATAGAGAGATTGTCTTCGGCTGATACTGCCTTTCCTTCTGCAGTAATGGCCAGCAAAACAGGAGTAGGGGTTTTATCAAACTTCACCAGTTCGGATTTCGCCATTACAAGCCCCTTAGCACTAGAAACTAGCACTCCTTCTTTATAGGCCATCAATCCCCGCCAATTCAACAGCTTAGAAGGCAGACCATTTTTTGTGTTGAAGATCAATGCATCTTCTCCATTATAAGCCGCTAATCCAAAGTCTCCAGAAAACCAGATGATTTCTCCTTGTACAATCACAGCCTTTAACGCTGCATTCTCATCAATCCCGGGTACAATTACACGAGTAAACCCTTGATCACTATCACGCAAAAGCCCCTGATTGGTAGCCAGCCACAAGTTGTTGTTACCATCAAAAGCTATGTCTTCCACAGATAAATTACCCATGAAATCGAAATCAACTCGAATCGAAATTGGCTTAAACTGATCAGATTTTGGGTCATATTTTAACAAGTTCTGGTTGCCCCAGCAACCCACAAACAAGTCACCTTTTGAATTTTGACCCACAATATTGGAGGATGCTACTGCATACTCGATGATTTCTGTTGACCCATATGGGATCTTTAAAAGATGCCGATCTCCTGCAAACCACTTATTGCCAGCATTGTCAATAGTGATGTATTTCACAGAGGAACCCGTACTATCAGCAAGCATCTGAAGCTCTTCCTTTTGAAAATCGTACTTCATGATGGTTCCAAAAGAACTCCCAATCCAGATACCTTCGTCATTTGCCTGTATTCGATCAAAGTAATCCGTTTTAGAGGACACTAATGATTCACTTGGTTTGGTATCATTCCAACCGAACTTTCTCAGTTCCTGACCAATCGAATAGTAAATATCATTGTCCAACGTGGTAACCGACTCTACTCTCGATCTTCCCACACTTTGGAAAGAATGGATGACAGAAAAAGAG
>CAXEKM010000779.1:0-11699 GCA_963996645.1 uncultured Marinoscillum sp. | reverse complement strand
TGGTGGCGGCGGTGGTGGTGGTGGAATTGGGTCAGAATCATCATCTTCACCGTTATAATTTGGTATGGATGTATGATCTATCTCCAAAACTTCATCTGCTTCATCGTAGCAGCTCGATAGGAACGTTGTTCCAAAAAGGATAAGTAATAAGTACCCCAACTTTTTCATGTCAATTAGATTTTGACTTTTTAGAAAAGCATGCACGCTATGCGTGACCAGAAAAGGGGATGAACAGAAATGAATTAATCCTCAGAATAACTCCCCCGAATCACTTCAGAGGATCAAGACTTTCTGTGTCGCTTGCATAGCAAAAGTCCTGAATAAGGAAGAGGTGTTTGTTACGAAAGCTTGACGATGATTTCCGATTTCGTTACTTTGTTTTCGGAAACTTTTCAGAAAAGGCTAATGGATAAAGAAGAGCTAATTAATCTGTTTAAAATACTGTCAGAAAAGACTAAAGAAAATCTAGACTTTTCTGGTTTCGGCATGATGGAAGGCAAACTAGGCTTTAATCTTAGTAGGAAATTCTTATATACTAAATACAAAGACGCAATTGATCCTGAATTGCAGATTATTCCCTTACAAGAAATCAAAAAGAAGGCTTTACTCAATGCTGCGGGATTCAATAACTATGATGATTATAAGTCCTTCATGGAAAACCCGATAAATGAAGTTCTAAGAAGTTGTTTTGGAACATGGGTTTCATATGTCAGACAGAATAGCCAAGATGGAATCATTTATCAATCGCCTGTTGAAATCTTCGAAGAAGGATCAAAAGCTTACTTTAAACTCAGAGGCCCGAATACCACATACTCTGGAGAAATAACCTATTCCAATGGCTGTCTAACTACCCTATTCACAGGAGCTAGCGGCAAAACTTTTCACCATATCTATAAAATAGGAAACAGAAAGAACCCAAAAGTATTGCAAGGAATTTATTCAGGAATCTCCACAGCGGATGATCCAATCGGCGGACGAGCAGTACTCAGTCGTTCAGATCAAAACTTTGATTTTCTCGAAAATCGAGAGCTGAAAGTTGAAGAATTAAAAACATCAGAAAAAGAACTAGATCAGGGACTCTCTATATACTTTGATCAGTACGAAAAAAACAACTTGAGACTGAACCCCATCATATCCTTTAGTGCTCAAGACTTGAAGTAATAGCCTTCGTAAAGTAATTCCTCATCAAGTTTCACCTTTGTAGAACAAAAGTCAAACTCACTCCGTATACTTATTCTACAAAAGCGAAACAAGTGTGAGACACACAGCCACTAAATCAACACGAACTGGCAAAATGCTGGCTTACTAAACGATAAACCTATGAAGGGATCCCAACTTGGAGAATTTGAGGAAATCATATTACTGCTAATTGCAGTGATGCAAGATGACGCCTATGGCCTGGCCATTCAGGAGCGATTCCAGGAGCAAACTGGTAGATCAGCTGCTATTGGTGCGGTGCACTCAGCACTCAATAGACTAGAGGAAAAGGGTTTTGTAGAATCTCAACTTGCAGAGGCCACTGCTGAGCGGGGCGGAAGACGCAAACGCATCTTCTCCATGACACTGTCTGGAAAGAATGCGCTGCAAGTAAGCAAAGACCTGCGCAATAACCTCTGGGACCAAATCCCAGACTATGGCTTTGAAGGACTAAAAGCTGTTTTATTGTGGCGATGAATTCGCACAAAACCACTCTTCCCGAACGACTCATTTTGTGGCTCTGTAAACCTCGATTTGCTGAGGAAATACTAGGCGACCTGGAAGAATACCGCTTTCGTCTCAACGAAAGAAACTCAAAATTCAAAACACTCAAATACTGGTATCAGTCGGTACTTTTCATCAGACTGTATGCCCTGAAATCACCTTTTAAAAGATCAAACACTCAATCTATGTTAAACATGAACTTAAAAATTGCGGTTCGCAGCCTGAAACGAGAGAAATTCTACTCGTTCATCAACATATTCGGGCTTGCACTTGGTATCACTACTTGCCTCTTCATTGGCATGTTCATCAAAGATGAAATGAGTTATGACCAGCACTGGAAAAACTCCGATCGCATCTATAGAGCTGCGGCACATCTTAAATTCATGGGCAATCAATTCGACATGGCTGTGTCTCCAGCTCCTATGTGGGAAGCATTCGAAAAGGACTTTCCTGAAATAGAAGAAGCTGCCAGAATGCGAAATCTGGATAATATTATCCTGGAATTAGACAACAAGCGAATGGTGAAAGTGGCCAGTTTTGCCCACGCTGACCAGGAGGCTTTCAATATTTTTCAGTTCACTACACTTGCAGGAACATTGGATCTTTCTGAACCCAATACTGTGGTGGTTTCAGAAAGTACTGCAAAACAACTTTATGGAGTAAATGAATCACTGGACAAGACGATCAAGTTCTATGATCAGACCTATGTCATCAAAGGTGTTTACAAAGACATCCCAGAGAACTCACACTTCCACTACGACATGCTAGGCTCCATGGCCAATTGGGCAAATAGCACCAATACCGAATGGGGTAGTAACAACTTTAGAACCTATTTTCTCCTACACGAAGGAGTAGATTATCAGGTCCTTTACGAGAAATTCAAGACGGTGTATCCGAAGTATTTTGGTCCTATGCTCGCGGAACATAATGATACAAGTTGGGAGCAATTTCTGGAAAGCGGTTCTTATGTGGATTATGAATTGCAGCCATTAGAAAGCATCCATCTACATTCCGACCTCTCCTATGAAATAGAACCAAATGGGAGCTTCCAGTACATCATCTTATTTGGTGCCGCAGGACTATTCGTTTTGATCATTGCCTGCATCAATTTCATGAATATTTCTACTGCTCGATCTTCTACACGAGCTAAAGAAGTAGGCATGCGCAAAGTACTTGGCTCAAGAAAATCGTTCCTTATCAATCAGTTTATGATTGAGTCCCTGCTCAATGCCATCGTTGCAGCATTGATAGCTACCATCGCTGTTTATCTATTACTTCCTTTCTTCAATCAACTAACTGGCAAAAGCTTATCAAATCCCTATTTTGGAGATTTGTTCCTATTCCCGTGGGCAATTGGAGGAACCATCATCGTAGGAATATTAGCTGGAATTTACCCAGCATTTTTCCTATCCAGTTTCAAACCACTTAGAGTACTAAAAGGAGAATTACGACTTGGTGTTAAGAGCGGTTGGATGAGAAATACGCTGGTCGTGGTTCAGTTTAGTGCTTCCATCATTCTCATTTTTGGAGCAGTGGTCATTGGATCACAATTAAAATATATTCAAAGCAAATCACTAGGCTTTTCCAAAGACCAGGTACTAATCTTAAGAAACACCTACTTAATGGGTGACAAGGTTGAAGCATTTAAAAAGGAAGTTAAAAATCAACCATCCGTAATCAATGCAACAACCTCCTCCTTCCTCCCTACAGGCAGCAGCAGATCAGATTCCCCTCTTCTACCCAAAGAATCTACCACTGTGGAAGAAATGGTCAGTTTACAAATCTGGGGTGTAGATGAAGATTATATTCCTACGCTCGACATTAACCTGATCGATGGAAGAAACTTTGATCAAAACCTGGCTACTGATTCCAATGCGGTTATTCTCAATCAGGCTGCCTTGGACAAGTTCGGATTTGAAAACCCAGTAGGACAGCAACTAAAAACACTCAATGGCTTTCAGGTCTGGGGAATGAATGAATTCAAAATAATTGGGGTCATAGATAATTTTCATTTCGATAGCTTCAAGTCCAATATTGATCCAATGGTATTGATCAATGTAAACTCTACCGGCAACATTGCTATTCGGTATGATGCACAACAGACTACTGATCTCATTGCCCATCTCGAATCTCTGTGGAGCGAGTTTAATGCCAATGTACCCTTTGAGTACACCTTTATGGATCAGGAATTTGAGGCGAAATATGATTCGGAACAGAAACTAGGAACTCTATTCACCATATTCTCGGGATTAGCCATTTTCATCGCTTGCCTGGGATTGTTTGGGCTTGCGGCTTTCACAACAGATCAGCGTAAAAAAGAGCTCGGAATCAGAAAGGTATTGGGAGCCTCACTGCCACAGCTAATGGTGAAACAACTTTCAGGTTATACCAAACTATTGTTAGTTGCCGTGATCTTATCACTACCAATTGGCATCTATCTGATGTCTGGTTGGCTGGACAACTTCGCTTATAGAACTGGAATCAATTTTCTGATGGTTGTCGTACCAATCATGCTAGTGCTATTCCTCGCCTGGTTTACCGTGAGCATCATCTCCTACAAAGCCGCCGTTCAAAACCCGGTTAAGAATTTAAAATACGAGTAAGAATAATGAAGCTCTCTCAATCTTGAGGGAGCTTTTTTAATACCGAATCCTCAGGCAACATCATTCGTCATTGAGAACAAGAGAAATAATCTAAATAATGAACCTGGCTCCCTTTAGGGTCAAGGGTAAAACAGGATCATATAACTCCGTCTTCCAACACTTCTCTTTGCGTTAGATCACTTCGTTACACTCGTGATGACGCTTACCGAGTAAATCTTTAACCCGTCATTGCGAACGTAGTGAAGCAATCTTAAGAATTGAAGACATTTGATCTCTGCTTTTCAATTAGTGTTGGATCACTTCGCTTTGCTCGTGATGACGCTTAACCCAGTAATTATCAATTCGTCATTGCGAACGAAGTGAAGCAATCTTAAATATAGAAGAACGGCGATCTATAACCATCACTTGAAGTTGGATCACTTCAGTCTGCTCATTATGATGCTAAATATTCGATAACCCTATGCTCTGAACTATTATACCAATTACCAATTAGACACTTCTTCAAAAAGATCACGCCAATCAGGATTGATAGAATTGATTAAATCTATCTTCTTCTTTCTTGAACCAGCCTTCAATTGTTTTTCACGCGCAATAGCTTCTTCTATTGTGGATAATGCTTCATAGTAAACCAACTTATTCAAATTATAGCGAGCAGTAAAACTCGTGGGGTTACTCTTTAATCTATGCTCCATTATTCTTGAATATAAATCTGAGGTTACACCTATGTACAAAGTAGTATGATGATGATTCGTAAGAATATACACAACTCCCCCTTTTACCATACCATTGAAGTTAACGCTTGTGCTTGAATAAACAAAGTCTTCTTAGCCTGGAAAAGAAGCAATCTTATAAGTAGAAAGCACACCAATTGATCATAAATTCAACTCACTTCCATGTGTGAGATCACTTCGTTACACTCGTGATGACGGTCATTTCTTCATTGCGAATAAGAGAAACAATCTAAAATAATGGACCTGACTCCCTTTAGGGCTAGTGGTAAAACAGGTTCATCCCACCATTGACTTTCAACTAATTAAATAGTTCCACTTTCAACATTTCAGTTAAATTGTCGTTAGCCTTTAAATAAACCTACATTAACGCCTTACGGGTATTAATGACTAACTAACAAAATAGCTTATGAAAAAACTACTCATGATCACATCGATGATTGCCATCGCAGTGACGAACTATGCTCAAACCAAGCTCATAGAGAAGGTGGAGCAAAAGGAAGGGAAAATTGTCATCCCTTACGAAAAGTACGAACTTGACAATGGCCTCACATTAATCATTCACGAAGACAAATCGGATCCATTGGTTCATGTGGATGTCACATACCACGTAGGTTCTGCTCGTGAAGAACTCAACAAATCAGGTTTTGCGCATTTCTTCGAACACATGATGTTTCAAGGTTCGGACAATGTAGCAGACGAAGAGCATTTCAAAATAGTCAGTGAATCCGGTGGAACGCTAAACGGAACTACTAACCGAGATAGAACAAACTATTTCGAAACACTTCCGAAGAATCAATTAGAAACAGCTTTATGGTTAGAAGCGGATCGCATGGGCTTCCTGCTGGATGCTGTGACCCAGAAGAAATTCGAAGTACAGCGAGAAACGGTTAAAAATGAAAAGGGTCAGAATTATGACAACAGCCCTTACGGACAGTGGAGAGAAATCAATGCACGAGCACTGTACCCTTATGGTCACCCTTATTCCTGGTTGACAATCGGTATCCTTGAAGATCTGGATAGAGTAGATGTTACTGATCTTAAGAAATTCTTCCTGAGATGGTACGGACCAAACAATGCGACCGTTACTGTAGGAGGTGATGTGGAAGTTGATCAGGTAATCAAACTAGTTGAAAAGTACTTTGGAAGTATCCCAAGAGGACCAGAAGTAGATGCTTTGAAACTTGAACCTGTTACCATCGATAAAGATCGCTATGTATCGTATTATGATAAAAACATCCGCTTCCCCGCGCTTCTTGTGACTTTCCCTACTGTACCTCAGTATCACCCAGATGAGCCTGCTCTTGACTGTTTAGCAGAAATCATTGGTACAGGAAGAAGCAGCTATTTCTACAAGTCTTTTGTAGAAACACAGAAAGCTATTCAAGCAAGTGTGTTCAACAGCACGAGTGAGTTAGCTGGTGAGTTCACCATGTTCGTTTTGCCTTTCCCAGGAAAATCACTTAACGAGTTTGAAGATGAAATGAGAACGGCCCTTCAGGAGTTTGAAAAGAATGGCGTAAAAGATGAAGACATTCAAAAATTCAAAGCTCGATACGAATCAAGAGCAGTGAATGGACTAGCTACTGTAAGTGGTAAGGTATCACAATTGGCAGCATATGAAACCTACACTGGCAATCCTAATTATATCCAGAAGGAACTGGAAAAATACCGTGCGGTGACTAAAGAAGATGTGATGAGAGTGTACAACAAGTACATCAAAGGTAAGCCTGCCGTAATCCAGAGTGTATTAGCATCTGAAGATGGAGAACCAGCTAAACCAGATAACTTCACTCCACAATCAGAAGGTGACAATCCATTCCCAATGACTGATTACAGCGGCTTGACTTATAATAAAGCTAAAGACAGTTTTGATAGAAGCGTAAAACCTACTCCAGGCGCAAGCCCATTGGTTTCTGTACCTGAAGTTTGGACTGCCGAAACGAAGAATGGCATCAAAGTGATTGGTACTGAATCTAAGGAAATCCCTACAGTGGCAATTGAATTAACTATCAACGGTGGTCACAAGTTAGAAGCCAATATGTTGGACAAATCTGGCTTAGCTTCGATGACAGCTTCCATGCTGACCGAATCAACTAAAAACTTCACAGCAGAGCAATTGTCTGAAGAACTTTTGAAATTAGGTAGTAGTATTAATGCCTATGCAGATGACAATACGACAACTATTTCAGTTAGAACACTGACAAAAAATCTAGACCAAACGATCGCATTGTTTGAAGAAGTGTTAAAACGTCCTGCATTTACAGAAGCAGATTTTGAACGTGTGAAAAAGCAGCAATTAGAGGGAGTTAAATCCCAAGAGAAACAGCCAGCTTCTATCGCTAGCAATGTGTATAGACGTTTGATCTATGGAGATAACAATGTGTACTCAGTGCCAGCATCAGGTATTGAGGAAACCGTATCGAATATCACATTGGATGATGTAAAAAGCTTTTATGCTAAATACTACTCACCTACTGTTTCTGAATTGGTGATTGTAGGTGATGTTTCTAAAAAAGAAATTATGCCTAAGCTGGAATTCCTGAAATCCTGGGAAGCTAAAAATGTAACTATTCCAGATGCACAAGCTTCTACGGAAATTGACCGCACCAAGATTTTCCTGGTTGATAAAGAATCAGCTCCACAGTCACAGATCAGAATCGGTTATTTAACAGATATGACTTATGATGCAACCGGAGAATACTTTGAGAACTACCTGATGAACTATAACCTGGGTGGCGCATTCAACAGTCGCATCAATCTAAACCTGAGAGAAGATAAGGGGTATACGTATGGAGCTCGATCATACTTCAGTAGTGATGATGATCGTGGACCATATACCGCTAGCGCAGGTGTAAGAGCAAATGTTACTGATTCTGCTGTAGCTGAATTCATGTATGAGATCAAACTGTATGCAGATAAAGGAATTGATGAAAGTGATCTTTCATTCATGAAAAATTCGATCGGTCAAAGAGAATCCAGATCCTATGAAGCTCCATGGCAAAAGACAGGATTCTTGAGAAGAATTGTCCATTACAATCTGGACACAGATTATGTGAAACAGCAGAATAAAATCATCAATAACATGACTGTGGATCGTATCAATGAACTAGCGAAAGAAAACCTACCTTATGATCAAATGAACATCGTGGTGGTGGGAGATAAAGCTAGTATCGAAGAAGGTCTGGCGAGACTAGGATATGACATCATCTACGTGGATGAAAAAGGAAATATTCTGGAAGACAATACCAAAATAGACACATCTAAATAAGCATCTACGACTTACATTGAATAGGCATTCACAAGTGGATGCCTATTTTTTTATCTACATAATACTTACAAATACGAAGTTTATAAAATTAATAATACTTACATTTACGAAGTAAATGTCAAAAAACGATGAAAGGAACGAATCTAGGGGAATTTGAAGAGTTGGTATTGTTGACAGTTGGAATCTTGTATGACGATGCCTACAGTGTTGCTATTCAGAAAGAATTAAATAAACAGACAGGTAGAAAAGTAACATTGAGTTCGGTGCATGCGGCTGTTTATCGACTAGAAGAAAAAGGCTTATTAAACTCCAGAATGGGAGAAATGACAAGTGAACGAGGTGGCAAGCGCAAAAGAATATTCACCATTTCTCAATCAGGCAAAGTTGCTCTCGACAAAGCCAATGACATCCGAAATCGTCTACGTGACCAGATCCCAACGATAGCCTTTGATCATTTATCATGAGTTACCAGGATCCACCAAAATTACCACTAAAGCTATTTCGCTGGTTCTGCACAGAAGAACGTCTGGAAGAACTGGAGGGAGATCTTTTTGAAGTCTATCAGGAACTGGTGGAAGTAAAGGGATCAACAGTAGCTGGTATCCTATATTGGTGGCTAGTGATCCGTAGTTTCCGCTCTTACGCACTCAAATCGACTAATAGAAATAAATCACTCAAGATCATGACTCATTTCAAACACAACTTCACTGTTGCCTGGCGGAACTTATTAAAGCATAAAACCACTACTGCTATCAATCTATTAGGATTGAGCATTGGTATTGCCACATTTCTAAGGATAATCACCATTGTGAGTTACGAACTCAGTTTTCATAAACACATTCCAAATGCAGATCGTGTTTACAGAATTTATACCTCATTCAGTGGAGCATTTAATGGAACGAACAGCGGTGTAGCTACACCACTTGGCACTTATGTTGAAGAGCATTTCAAAAACCTGGAAGCAATTGCCTACTTCAAAACCTGGTCTTCAAAAGTAAAACTGCAAAACGAACAAAACATCAAGGAAATAGGTAAGGAGTTCAAATTAACCTTTGCAACCCCTGGTTATTTTGATGTCATCAATCAATACCAGTGGCTTGCAGGCAACAAAGAATCACTCAACCAACCTCACACAGTAGTGCTCACTGATGAGCAGGCTTACAAATACTTTGGCACTAAAATCTGGTCAGATATCCTCAATAAAGAACTGATCTACACAGATTCGCTAAGAGTAGATGTAACGGGAATTGTCAAACAAAGCGAAGCTAACTCCAACTTCAACTTTACAGATTTCATCTCCTACCCCACCATTGAGGCAACCTGGTTGAAAGACAAGTTCAATCAAGGCTGGCAAAGCACGAGCAGTGCCTCACAAGTTTTCCTTTTATTAAACAAAAAAGAAGATATCACTCAGCTAAACAACTTTCTTTTGGAAGTTGATAAACACGCTAAATCGTTTGATGAAGAAGATGATGGAAGCTGGATCACTTCCTATAAAGCGCAACCCCTTTCAGAGCTGCACTTTGACACTTCCATTGGCACTTTCAACTCTGAGAGAAGTCCCGCTCATCGTAAAACACTGATTATTTTAGGCATTGTAGGATTCGTCATATTACTCATCGCCATTTTTAATTTCATCAACCTGGAAACTGCTCAGTCTACTATGAAATCTAAAGAAGTAGGCGTGAGGAAAGTTTTGGGAAGTGCCAAGTCATTGCTATTAGGGCGGTTTTTAACTGAAAGCGGAATCATCACTATTGCCTCAACATTTCTTGCGATTCCAATCGCACACTTTGGCCTCAAGTATTTCTCTGATTTCCTTCCTCCAAATCTTGCAGTAGACTATGCCAATCCAGTGTTTTGGATTTCCCTAATCGTCATCACGGTTGTGGTATCCATCCTGGCTGGATTTTACCCTTCATGGGTAATTGCATCATTCAAACCCATCAATGCGCTCAAATCCAATATTTCCAACCAAAAATTGGGTGGTGTGTTTGTACGTAAAACGCTGATCCTGCTACAATTCTTATTCTCTCAATTACTCATTTTTGTAACACTCATCATTTCGTGGCAGATCTCCTACATGCTAGATAAGGAACTTGGTTTTACTAATGAAGGCATTATGACCATGAGTACTCCATACTACGAAGATGTAGCAAAACAGAAAATCTTACTCAACAAACTGGATGAGATACCTGAGGTAAAAGAATACATAGTACAAGGAGAATTGCCAGCCGAATTCGGGATGATGACCACAACCATCAACTTCAAAACAGACACTTCCGAGTCAGCACAAAGTGTTCATATGAAAAATATTCAAAAAGGATACTTCGAATTTTATGATATGGACTTTGTGGCGGGTAATCAATTAATCCCAAACGACACACTAAGTCATTACATTGTCAACGAGAGTTTCGTAAAGAAAATGGGCATCAAAGATCCCGCAGATGCTATTGGTAAAGCTTTTGATTTTGACCGGGGACCCAATAATGACTTTGTGGTAGGAGTGATCAAAGACTATCACTTTCAGTCGCTACATCACCAAATAGAGCCAATGATGTTTAGTTTCGAAGATGATGGAGAAATAATCAGCTTCAAGGCTTCAAAAGAGGACATTCAAACTGTTATAGATAAAATCACACCAACCTGGAATGAACTATACCCTGATGAACCTTTAGAAGTGAAATTCATGGATGACCTGATTCGCAGATTCTATGAGACAGAACGACAAACCTCCAAGCTAACCTCCATCGCAACTGTGGTAGCTATATTGATCTCCTGCTTAGGATTGTTTGGGTTGATTTCCTTTACCATTGTGAGAAAGACCAAGGAGATTGGTATCAGAAAAGTACTTGGAGCCAACACTTTCCAATTAAGCACTATTTTAACCAAAGAATTTCTCATTCTTATTGGCATGGCTTTCTTTATCTCCTTGCCTATTACCTTTTTCTTCAATCAAAAGTTCGAAGAAAGTTTTGCCTACAATGCCCCCATCGCCTGGTGGCTGTATGTGCTTGGGGGTCTTGTCTCCATTACTATAGCATTGATATCTATTGGACTTAAAATCATCAAAGCCTCCAAATCTAACCCAGTCAATTCATTGAGGTATGAGTAGGCAACCAAAAATTTAATCAACCACAAAAGCCGTCAACCAGTAATCAATTGACGGCTTTTTCATTTTGACTTCAAGAATAATCAACATTAATTCTCAAAAATAGAAACATATTTATTTCCACATCGTAACTTTATATATTCTCAAAAATAGAAAGAAACTAAAATCATCAATATGAAAGGGTTTATTGGAGAATTTGAAGAACTCGTTTTGTTGACCATTGCCAACCTTGGGCCCGAAGCCTACGGAGTAGCAATCATGGAGGACATCACCACCAGAGCCAG
>CAXEKM010000778.1:0-2733 GCA_963996645.1 uncultured Marinoscillum sp. | reverse complement strand
CCTTATGAGCTAACAACCATGCCTGGTTGGGCTGGATCAAGCTGGTACTTCTTCCGCTACATGGATCCGAACAACGATGGAGAGTTTGCCTCTAAAGAAGCATTGGACTACTGGCAGCAAGTAGACTTCTACCTGGGAGGAAGCGAGCACGCAACTGGTCACCTACTCTACTCACGTTTCTGGACCAAATTCTTATTTGATCTGGGCTTCATCAAAGTAGATGAGTATGCCAAAAAATTGGTGAACCAGGGAATGATCCAGGGAAGATCCAACATGGCCTACCGAGTGAAGAATGAAAACAAATATGTTTCATTCGGCTTAAGAAAGGACTTTGATTGCTATCCGGTACACGTTGATGTGAACATTGTGAGAGACGATGTAATGGATGTAGAAGCATTCAAAAAATTCAGACCAGACAGTGCGGACGCTGAGTTCGTCTTAGAAGGTGGAAAGTTTGTTTGTGGCTGGGAAGTGGAGAAAATGTCCAAGTCCAAGTACAACGTGGTGAATCCAGATGACCTGGTAGAAAAATACGGTGCGGATACCTTGAGAATGTACGAAATGTTCCTTGGACCAATCGAGCAGAGTAAGCCGTGGAATACGAACGGTATCGAAGGAGTTTACAAGTTCTTACGCAAGTTTTGGGGATTGTTCCATGACAAGTCAGACAACTTCGATGTAAGTGATGAAAAAGCTACCAAAGACGAAATGAAAGTGCTTCATGGCTTGATCAAGAAGATTGAAGAAGATGTGGATAGACTTTCACTAAATACTTCTGTCAGTAACTTCATGATTGCTGTAAACGAGCTTCAGTCGCTGAAATGCAACAAGAAAGAGGTTCTAGAACCAATGACTATTGCTTTGGCACCATATGCTCCTCACCTGGCTGAAGAACTATGGCATGCGTTGGGTAATGACAGCACCGTTTGTGATGCTACTTTCCCTGCTTTTGATGCAAGCTACCTGGTGGAAGACACCATCGAGTATCCGGTAATGGTGAATGGCAAGATGCGTGCAAAAGTGCAGTTGAGCGCTGACTTGAATCCAAAAGAGATTGAAGAGCAGGCTTTGGCTCATGAAAACGTACAAAAATGGATGGAAGGCAAGACTCCTAAGAAGGTGATTGTCGTTCCTAAGAAAATTGTCAACGTGGTGGTTTAGTTTAACCGCAGAGAGCACAGAGAAAAACAGAGCTTCATGCCTGCAGAGCTTGCCTGCCGTTAGGCTGGGTAGACATCACATAAAATACAAAACCACTTCTCAAACGAGGAGTGGTTTTTTATTGTAATAGAATATTTAAAACCTCTCAGCCTATTGAAGTTGCAACTTAATCGTTTCTGAAAATGGATTTTTATAGGTAAAAGCTGGATAAGTTGCCCTATTTCCACCTCCATCTATTATATCCAAAGCCAAATGAACTGATTTACCATCTTGTGATAATTCCGACTTAGGAATGGTCATTTCAAAAAAGACATGTGGATCAAAGTTGTGCGCAGTTGATTTGAAATTCTTAGTACATGATCCACCAAAATAGAACTCACATGAAGACATTATTTGCTCTCCAAGAGTTAGACTTTTGCATACCGTGTAAAAGCCTCCAGCCATAATTGGTGAAAAAGATCTATCAACCAAAGAATCTATACGCCCATTCCTATTGTAATCAACCCAAATAGTGTATGCATCCAGTTTTGGCCATTTACCTTCAAGATTATTACTTGTATCTCCCCTTAAATCGAAGTAAAAATGAACATTATTCTTCTCGACTTTATACGTTATCACATGCTGATCATTGTTAACGATAGGGTGATCAGTGGAACCGTCAACACTGACTACTATCAGCAATATGTCTAAAAACACCTTAGAAAAGAAAAGATTAGTTAACATAGCTACATTATTACTACCTGAAATCTAGATAGTTAGAATCATAACAACTTAATTATTTGCTTAAACTTTAATAGTCTTAACAACTTTTAACCTCTTTATAAATTCACAACTATTCCTAAACACGAAACCACTTCTCTAATGTCGAGTTAGTTCTTGTATAGTGAGGCTCCAATAATCAAATGCACCTACCCAATGAGTACAGTCGATAGTTAATTTTATTCATATTAATTCTTGTTATAATTATATTACCTAACTTCCCGACACCGTTTTACACCACTATGTTTACTCGAACACTCTTAACCCTCATCCTTGGGATAGCAGGCAGCTTGCTTTTTGCCCAGGAACTTTCCCTATCTATAGAAGCAAGTCGTACTTCCGGAGTAGCTCCACTCTATGTCTTTTTTGATGGAACCTCATCTGCAGGAATTGAACAAGGCAACGATCTGGCAAACAGTGACTTTACCTGGAACTTTGATAAAACAGATGTAGATCCTGATGGTCACCATGAAATCACCAAAGGAATGGTTGCTGGTCATGTATTTGAGATACCAGGCACTTACACGGTAGAGTGTATCTTGACAAACCCGGAAGGGCTTACCCATACGAATTCAATCCAAATTACTGTTGAGGAGTTTGAAGGAACCACTTACTATGTCTCTTCAGAGGGTGATGATACCAATAATGGCACCAGTGAAGAAAGTCCCTGGCATACGGCTAGTCATGCATTCCTACAATTAAGTCCCAACGAACGAATCCTTTTCAGACGAGGAGACACATTTGGAGGAATTGATCGCAACCTCAACAACCGAACCGGTGGACCAATGATCATAGGCGCTTATGGAGAAGGTG
>CAXEKM010000777.1:0-8489 GCA_963996645.1 uncultured Marinoscillum sp. | reverse complement strand
TAACCGATTCAATTACAGGAAAGCCGTTTAAAGGAATTGTATCGATCATTGATCTGGATGAAGGAATTGAAGTAGCTCCAAAATACCTAAAGGATGATGGTAGTTTCGAGTTTGATTTGATAGATCAACGTAATTACCTATTGGTAATTCAAGGAGATGACTTCTTTAGAATCGAGGATGCTTTCTTTTTGGATGGCAATATGGAGCTCAAGAAAGTTACTGAGCCGTTGGCAAGTCGTGTGAAATTTGAATCCATAGAGTTTGATAATGGAAAATCATCCCTCAAACAGGAAATGTATGGTGACCTCAACAAGATCATCAATTTCCTCTATGACAATCCAGACTTTAAACTAAAGATCTCTGGCCACACTGATAGCTACGGATCCGAGGATTTCAACCTTCAGTTGTCTAAAGATCGTGCTAGAAACATTCGAGACTATGTTGTTGAGTTCGCTGGAGTTGCTCCTGACAGAGTGAGCTGGGAAGGTTACGGAAGTTCCAAGCCGATAATTGAAGAAAACTCAGAGGAAGCTAAGGCGATCAATCGCCGAGTGGAATTCGAAATATTCCGGGAAGGGCAACAAGAAGAAGAGGAAGAAAATTAATCCTTCCTCTCCAATTCATATCTTAAAATAACTTGTAAACGTCGTTGAAGATGGCATAAGTCATCAAACCTAGAAGTAGTACCATCCCTACTTTCTGTGCATTCTCAAGGAATTTATCACTTGGCTTTCTGCCGGTAACAATCTCCCAGGTCAAGAACATCACATGACCTCCATCAAGTGCTGGAATCGGCAATAAATTCATGAAAGCCAATACCATTGAAAGTAATCCTGTGATTCTCCAGAAGTTTGCCCAATCCCACTCACCTCCGAAGAACTGAGCAATACCGATTGGACCAGATAGAGATTTAGATGGAGAAACGTCTCCAGAGAACATCTTACCAAATGCCTTGATGTTTAGGAATACAACGTTGAATGCTTGAGCAGTACCAGCTCCTAATGATTCACCCAAAGTAAAATCTCTATGTGATAAAGCTAATCTAGAGGTATCCTGCACCACACCAAACCCTAAAGTTCCTTCTTCTGTTACATCCAGATTCAGTTCTTTTTCAGCACCATCTCTAAGAACGACAGCAGTTAGACTTTTTCCGGCCATGCTATCCAGAACAGCACTGAACTGATCGAAATACTGAATTTTCTGATCGTTTAGCGAGATGAACTTATCTCCTTGCTGTAAACCACCTTTTTCAGCATTACTTTCTTTTTGAATTTGACCAACTAAGAATGGCATTCTCACACTGAAGAAATCAACATTCTTGTCAGACAGCTTATCCATAATATCATTAGGGATATCTACTCTTAACTGCTTTCCATCACGCTCCACAGTATAGTAACCATCTGTACCTAAAAGTACTTCCGGGCTTCTAAGGTCTATAAGTTTTTCAAAATCCTTACCATTGACATTGACCATCTTGTCTCCAGTCTGAAGACCAAGTTGCTGTGCCAAATCATAGGCAACAATGCCGTGTTTGTTTAATTCCTGCTTTGTGATGAAGTTTTCACCTTTTGAATATACAATCAAGATAAAAATGAACACCCCAGTAATCACATTGACAATAATACCTCCAAGCATTACGATCAATCGCTGCCACGCTGGCTTAGCTCTAAACTCCCATGGTTCTGGTTCTGCGCTAAGTGTTTTAGTATCCAATGACTCATCGATCATGCCTGTGATTTTCACAAAACCACCAAGAGGCACAGCTCCAATTGAGTATTCTGTTTCGCCAATTTGCTTACCCCAAATTTTTGGAGGGAATCCAATAGAATATTTCTCCACTCTCATTCCAAAAGCCTTGGCAGCTAATAAGTGCCCCAATTCATGCAGCCCTACTAAAATTGATAATCCCAACAAAAGTTGGGCGGTCATAATCAATCCTTCCATTTATTCTATTTAATTAATTCTAATGCTTTAATTCTCGTTTCCTTATCGGTATTAATAAAGTCTTCCAGACCTGGCTGTTTCACAAACGAAACCTTCACCAAGCAATCTGCAATGACGTCTGATATTTCTAAAAAACCAATCTTATCTTTCAAAAATTCACTTACAGCAATCTCATTAGCAGCATTTAGAATACAAGGATGATTACCTCCTTTTCCTAAAGCGTCATAAGCGAGCTGCAAATTACGAAATGTCTCAGTATCTGGCTTTTCGAAAGTGAGCTGCGGATATTGGGCAAAGTCAAACCTAGGGTAATCTGCCTTAAATCTATCCGGGAATGTCAGCGCATACTGAATGGGCAAACGCATATCAGGCAATCCGAGTTGCGCTTTTATTGACCCATCCTCAAACTGCACCATACTGTGGATGATACTTTGTGGATGCACTACTACTTCAATTTGATCTAAATCCGTTCCAAACAACCATTTAGCTTCAATCACTTCCAACCCTTTATTCATCAATGTGGCTGAATCGATGGTAATCTTGGCCCCCATATCCCAATTAGGGTGCTTTAGTGCTTGTTCTTTGGTTATTTGAAGTAATTCCTCACGCTTTCTGCCTCTGAATGGCCCTCCAGAAGCTGTCAAAATCAGCTTTTCAATTGGATTTTGATACTCCCCTACAATACATTGGAAAATCGCAGAATGCTCAGAGTCGACAGGGAGAATATTGCTATTATGCTCCATGGCCAGTTTAGTCACTAGCTCACCAGCGACCACAAGGGTTTCCTTGTTAGCCAATGCAATGTCTTTCCCACTCTCTATGGCCTTTACAGTTGGGACTAGCCCTGAGTATCCTACCAAAGCGGTCAGTACTACATCTACATCTTCCATCTGAACTACATGACTCAGTGCATTGTCTCCAGCATACACTTTGATGTCATGACTATCCAAAGCATCAAACACCTTGTCGTAGTGATCTTCATTGGTGATAACCACAGTATTTGGCTTGAATTTGATGGCTTGTTGTACTAATAACTCCCAATTATTCTGAGCTGTCAGTACTTCAACCGTAAAATGATCAGGATGTCGTTCTACCACATCCAGAGCTTGGGTCCCTATGGAGCCAGTGGAGCCAAGAATGGCTATATGCTTCACTTTATCCATTAAGTTCTCTGAAATTGGTGATCTGTGTTAATATCATAGCTTGAATTTAATGATCTCATCAGCAATTTTACGATCGTTAGATAGTCTAGGAACTTTATTTTGTCCTCCCAGTTTGCCAATTGATTTCATATACTCGATAAACGCATCTTTTCGCAATTTGATAATCTCAAGAGGTCTCAGAATAGAGCCGGTAATGAGGTCATCGTAGTACGTGTTGCGTTTGCGAAGCTGCAAATCTAATTCTTTTTCGAATGCCGAAATATCTGAAGGTTCCGAGGCAAAAGCAACATACCATTCATGCAATGGAAGACCTTCTTTCGGGGTAACATTTGGTGCCACAGTGAACTCCACTAGTTCGGTTTCAGGAAACTTTTCACATGTAGCTTTCATGGCTTGCTCTACTTCTTCTCCTATTACGTGCTCGCCAAAGGCAGAGATAAAATGCTTGATTCTTCCTGTTACTAATAGTCGATATGGGTCCTTGCTGATAAACTTAACGGTATCTCCAATGGAATATCCCCACAAGCCGGCGTTACTATTGATCACCAATGCATAATTAACCCCTAACTCCACTTCTTCAATAGTCAAGCGCGAAGGATTTTCATTGAAGTATTCATCTGCAGGGATAAACTCGAAGAAGATTCCAGAGTTGGCTAAAAGCAACAAACCTGGTTCCGTCTGAGTATCCTGATAAGCGATAAATCCTTCCGAAGCAGGGTAAGTCTCTATTGAAGGTATCACCTTTCCAATTGTCTCAAACAACTTCGCTCGGTAGGGTTCAAAATTTACTCCACCATAAACGAACATTTCAAAGTTGGGAAAAATGTCCTTGATAGGCTTTCCGGTTTTCTCTTTTAATCGATCAAAATACATCTGCACCCATGGCGGAATACCCGAAATGAGTGTCATGTTTTGATTATAGGTCTCTTCAACAATAGTATCTACCTTTTGCTCCCAATCTTCAATACAATTGGTCTCGTAGCTAGGCATTTGATTGGTGCGTAAGTATCCTGGAACATGGTGATTCACAATTCCTGAAAGTCTTCCCGTATGAATTCCGGCTTTTTGATCCATTGTTGGAGCTCCTGATAAGAAGATAAGTTTACCATCCAAAAACATCGCCTTACCAGTTTCATGCACATACGATAAAAGTGCATTTCTGGCTGAGTTGATGTGATTGGGAATAGACTCCTTAGTAATAGGAATGTATTTGGTACCACTTGTAGTCCCTGATGTTTTCGCAAAATAGGTTGGCTTACCAGGCCACAAAACATCACTTTTTCCTTCAAGCACCTGTTGTACATAAGGCTTCAAACCCTCATAATCCTGCACTGGCACATGCTTTTTAAAATCATCATGAGATTTGATATCACCGAAACCATGATCCTTCCCAAACTGAGTATTGGACGCACTCGAGACTATCTCGTTAAAAATCTTCTGCTGATAGTGCCCTGGATTGGAAGACCATTTTTTGGTTTGTCCATTGATATAGGCCGCAAATGGCTTACTTAATACAGATCTGAATCCCATAGTGAAAATTACTGTAGCTCAAAATAACATAATGCCCTTTCTAAATCCTAACAAACACAAAATGGTAATTGATAGATTAAAATTTTAGCATCATTTAACATAACATTTTTTCGTAATTCACATATATATGAGTGTATTTAAGGAATTAGAGTTTCTTAACGTTTAAACAAATGAAAAAGTCATACATCTATATAATCGCGTTTTCAAGTATTCTTTCCGGCATTGGTGGGAGTTTATTTACTGTTCATTTATTAATGAGCAATCAAGAAACCTCGGAAACAGCATTTACAAGTGTTAGTCATAACCAAGAGGAAATTGTTGGATTTACTCCTCACCTCACGAGTACAAGAACTTATCTCCCTGACAACAGTGAGGATTTTGTTTTAGCATCTAATAAAAGCCAATCAAGTGTAGTTTTCATTCAAACACTTAATGAATACGAATATCGTACAGGAAGTTGGTTAGACTGGTTTTTCGAACCACGTAACTCTCAACAGATTGGCAGTGGGTCAGGCGTGATTCTGTCTAAAGATGGATACATCGTCACGAACAATCACGTGATTGATGATGCTGATAGAATTCAGGTAGTTCATGGCAAAAGAACATATGATGCGGAGTTGGTTGGTACTGATCCTAGTACTGATTTAGCAGTCATCAAAGTGAATGTTTCTGATCTCCCTCCCATTGCATTTGGCAATTCAGATGATTTAAATGTTGGAGAATGGGTACTGGCTGTAGGAAACCCATTTAATTTAACATCCACTGTTACAGCGGGTATTGTAAGTGCCAAAGGGCGAAACATCAACATCTTAAAAGATAAGTTCCCAATAGAATCTTTCATCCAAACGGATGCTGCCATCAACCCTGGAAATAGTGGAGGCGCGCTAGTAAACACTCAAGGTGAACTTGTTGGCATCAACACAGCTATTCTTTCTAGAACTGGCACCTATGCAGGATACGGATTTTCTGTTCCATCAAACATCGTCAAGAAGGTTTATGAAGACATTAAACGCTATGGAGAAGTGCAAAAAGCCTTCACCGGAGCTGAGTTCGTTGACATCAATAGTGAATTAGCAGACCGTATGGAATTGCAAAACCTCAATGGTGTGATTGTAGCCAATGTACAGCGCGAGGGAGCTGCAGCTAGTAGCAATTTGGAAAAAGGTGATGTCATTAGAAGTGTAAATGGCAAGCGAATAGAAAGCAAAGCCTATTTGGAAGAAATGATTGGAAACTTATATCCTGGAGACAAGCTGAACCTAATGGTGGAGCGTGAAGGCAAGCAGATAGAAAAGGCGATCACTTTAACCAATAGAGAAGGCGGTACAGGCATCCTGAAAAGAGAGATTTTCACTTCAGAATGGCTCGGAGCGCGTTTTGAAAATGTTTCCAAAGTAGAACGAGATCTACTGGGCATTAAAAATGGCATCAAAGTGGTTGATTACAAGCGCACAGGACCATTCGCGGAACTAGGAATTCCAGAAGGATTCATTGTGACCAATATCAACAATACGCAAATCGAAAGCCCGAAAGAGTTCGCTGAAATACTAGAAAAAATTCAAGGACGTGTAATTATCGCAGGAATAGACAAAAGAGGAAGAAAAGTATACTATCCGTACCGCTTTTAAGCTACGGCAGTTCTAATCTTCAGCTTCTTTTTCAGTTCGTCAATAGCAAATCGGAACTTAGCGTTCGTATCGATCATGTCATTGACGGACTGCACTGCATGGATTACAGTAGAGTGATCTCTTCCACCAAAATGATATCCAATTGACTTTAAGCTGTGATTCGTATAGTCTTTGGAGAAATACATTGCTACCTGACGAGCAATTACAATCTCTTTCTTACGAGTCTTTGCTTTTAGATCTTCCAATTCCACTTTAAAGTAATCAGAAACAGTTTTCTGGATGTAATCGATACCTACTTCAGAATCGATATCGGTAACAATATTTTTCAAGATTTGCTTAGCCAACTCCAGATCAATTTGAGTTTTAGCAAGCGATGCATGTGCGATAAGTGAGATTACCACACCTTCAAGCTCTCTGATGTTGGTATCAACCGTGTAAGCAATATACTCAACCACTTCATCAGGAATACTGATACCATCAGCCTGCATCTTCGTCTGGATGATTGCCATTCTTGTTTCAAAATCAGGAGCCTGTACGTCAGCCGTCAATCCCCATTTGAAACGAGAAACTAATCTTTCCTGAAGACCTTTTAGATCTTTAGGAGGACAATCAGAAGTCATGATGATCTGCTTACCACCTTGATGCAAGTGATTGAAAATATGGAAGAAGATTTCTTGCGTTTTTTCTTTCTCTCTCAAGAACTGAACATCATCCAAAATCAACACATCTACTTCTTTGTAGTAGTTAATGAAATCCTGAAGGTTGTTATTTCTTAATGCGTCAATGAATTGGTTGGTAAACTTTTCAGAAGCAACGTAGATGATTTTCTTCGTACTATCTGCTGAAATAATTTCATTACCAATTGCTTGAACAAGGTGAGTTTTACCTAGGCCTACTCCACCATAAAACATCAATGGATTGAATGAAGTAATCCCCGGTTTCTGTGCAACGGCAAAACCTGCTGATCTTGCCAAACGGTTACAGTCACCTTCTATAAAATTATCGAACCTATAAGAAGAGTTAAGATTTGAGTTATTCTTTAACTCACGATAAAAGTCTGGATTCTTGTAAGCATCGTATCCATTGACACGATTTTTATTGTGATTATTACTTCCACCCGTGACGCTAACCGTTGTTGGCTGCACTGAGTCATTACCACGATCTACTACAACAGAATATTCCAATCTCCCATTTTCGCCGATTTGAGATTTGATTGCCTGCTTCAATAAATGCACGTAGTTTTCCTCTAGCCACTCGTAAAAGAATTGACTTGGAACCTGTATTGTCAACACCTCATTATGAAGTCTGACAGGCTGAATTGGCTCAAACCAGGTTGAAAAACTTTGAGCAGGAATGCGCTCTCTTATAAATAAGAGGCATTTTTCCCATGTCTCTACGTGCATCGGCGAATTATATTTTTACTTTGGAAAAAAGACCAAAAATGGCACCCTTTCAGATTAGGGGGACATCAAAATTGTGGATAAATTATTTAAGAAAAAAATGACATTTGCCCTTGACTTTTTATAATCCTTTTATCCGCCTAAAAAAGCACGGTTTAACTCTAATTTTCTTGAAAAAATACAAGTAGATTTTTTAGAGCTAAATTTACTGTGAGACGGCAAGGTGATTTCATAAATTTGACCATCATGAAAAACAACATCCCCAATTTTATCGAATTCCCAAAAACATCCTATAAAGAGTGGGAAACCGCTGCTACAAAATTACTAAAAGGAAAAACGCCTGAGGAAGCCCTCCAATGGTCATCAGTTAAAGGTATCAATTTAGGAGCTTATTATGATGAATCAAATTCAGGAACTATCGGCTATATCAGTCAACTACTGAAGCCATCTGATCCTACAGAGTGGGTTCAATACGAAAGAGTCATTGTAGTCAACACTAAAGAGGCCAATACGCATGCAAAGCAAGCTTTGATGAACGGATGTTCTGGCATCTTATTTCAGGGCGACCTGGCTTCTTATAATATAGATGAATTACTGGACGGCATCCAACCAGCACATTGCCAACTCGCTTTCAATAATTCTGGAGTACCCATAACGATTAATCAAAGTATTAATGGTTTTGGTAAAGGATGCACTGCTTTGGGAGATCAGTTTAGAGAATTGATCGAAATAGATAAAAAAGAAATCGACACCCAAATTATTGATACGATTAATTTTCTTTTTGAAGCGAATGGAAAGTTGACGATTTCATTGGAGCTAGGAAC
>CAXEKM010000776.1:0-4585 GCA_963996645.1 uncultured Marinoscillum sp. | reverse complement strand
GAATGCACCTGCCATTTGCACACCTTCTACATAAGAGCGTTCCATGTTAAGGAATCCACCGATTTCTACACCTTCTAGCGCATAACTATATCCTGCGATAAGGTTAACTGAAAACTTGTTGGTAAACTTTCCTGAAAGAAACCCATTGGTACTTGCCCCGGGTGTCAAGGCAAAGTGCATCCACTTGCGTTCTGTCAGGTTCACATTTTTGGTGTGGGTCTGGACAGCAGATCCGTTAAAGACATTAAAGACTTTTTCCTTAACCATGCTTTCTGCTACAGACGCTTTCTTCTTCAATTTGATCGTCCAGTTGGCATTTCGTTTTACCTGAATGATCGTGTCCTCGTAGTTGGCTTTGCTAATAGCAATAAAGGCAATGTCATCAGGGAGCGAAACATCGATAGAGTAATCCCCAGATGCATTGGTCAGTACTGGTTTCAGAGTGTGGATTTCATATATCGAAACATCTTCTAGTTTCATATTGGTCCCTTCTTCCAGTATCTCACCTTTAATGGTGATAAAGTCTTTTGATGGAGCAGGTTTGGGCGTTGCTTTTTTAGGTAAAAGTATGACGTAGCTTCCACGGATTTTATAATCGTAGTTAGAAGCAAAGAGTTGATTTACAGCTTTTTCAAGAGGTTGATCTTGTATGGATGCAGTTAGTTTTTCAGGTTGTAGGATATCTGGGTTATAAGCAAAACGATAACCCGATGCTTCCGAGAACTGATGGATTGCTTCAGCAACAGGTACATTCTCCAGCTCCAAACTGACCTGGGCATGAAGACCAATAGAACTAAGGCAGAAAAAAATGATTATTAGTCGTCGCATCCCTCTCCTGAAAGTATATAACCTTCATTGGTTTGTTCTACGGTTAATCCTTGTGAAAGGCTGATAATTTCTAAAATTTCGTCAATTGATTGATCTTCAAATGTTGCTTGAAGTTTGCAATTGAGAATGGCTTCGTTCTTTACCTTGATGCTTACCTGATAGGTAGACTCCAGGTCTTCCAGGACATTGGACATATCCGATCCGGCGAAAATCAGTTTTTTAGAGAACCAATATTGCTCAGTGCCAGAAGTGGAGTTGTTGGCAGTGGTCAGTTCCTTTTCGTCAAAATTTACCGTTACCTGCTCACCAGCTGATAATATCTCTGTGCCTAAAGCGGATTTCACTTCTACTCGACCAGAGGAGACCGCTACATTCACAATCTTTCCGGATTCCTTAATGTTAAAGCTAGTTCCTAATACGGTGACTGTAACTTCACCAACTTGTACTACGAAGGGTTTTTCTTCATTTCTCGCTACATCAAAAAATGCTTCTCCAGATAGGCTTACTTTTCTAACTGAAGTATTGAAGTTCTTCTGATAGACCAATGTACTTCCTTCATTGACGGTCACTTTAGTACTGTCAGACAATGAAACATTGGTGATGGATTCTGCTACCAACTGAACATCATTATCTTCCTGAATCATCAGCAGAAATGCACTTACCGCCAACAGTACAACGGCCGCAACTTTCCATGCATTCCAGAACGATCTGCTTGGTACTGTTTGTTCGTGTGCTTTTTTCTTGGCTAAGACATTGGCAAACGCCTTGTTGGTATCTACTTCAGCAGGTTCTATTCGAATGGAACCTACATCTTGCCAGATTGACCTAAGTAATTCAAGTTCTTCCTGGTTTTCTCCACTTTCCTTTACCCAATTATTGATTTGAGTCAATTCATCCTGTGTGCTCTCTCCGGCGAAGTACCGTGAAAAAGCTTCTGAAGATGGTTTGTATGTGTTATTTGACTCCATTTATTATTTGACAACTAATTCAAAATTTACCCCCATACAGCCACAACCATAAAATCAGTGGTAGGTAATCACCCAACTCATTTCTAAGAATTTTAAGGGCTTTTCCCATCTGGTTTTCTATCGTTTTCAGGGACAGATTCAGCTCCTCTGCTATTTCTTTATAGCGTTTTCCCTCAAACCGATTTAGCTCAAATATCTCACGGCATTTTTCGGGAATTTTATCCAACGCTTTTTCCAGTCTACCAACCAGTTCATCATATTCCAGCTCATTTGCCGATTGGGATAAAGGACTTTCGTATTGATTGGCATAAGCCATTTCAATTTTTTGATGCTTCAAGAAATTGAGGCAAGCATTACGTGTCGCTGTGAACAAGTATGATTTTGCCGAATTGGAGATGGTAATCGTTTCGGCTTTGATCCACACGTTGGTGAAAACATCCTGGACCAATTCCTCTGCCTGATCTTTATCCTTCAGGTAGTTCATAGCAAAGCCAACCATCACCGGATAGTGTAAGTTGAAAAATGCTTCAAACTCTTTTTCGTCAGAAGGTATAGAGCGGATTAGGCTAGTGGTCACCGGATTGAAAAAATGTTAATACTCCCAGATATCCGTCAGTTTGTAAGGAGATCCATGCGAAGTATGTTCTTCTCCTTTGAAATAACGGAATTTCGGCAATATTATCAAACTTCTGAGATCTTCACGGTCTAGTTTTAAGTCTGCAGCCTCAAAATTTTCTTTTAAACGGTCCGATTTGATCGATCTTGGGATAACGGCCATCTTTCTTGTCAAGCCATATGCCAGACAAGCCTGAGCTTCGGTCATACCATGCTTCATTGCAATAGCTGATATAGCTGGCTCTGTAAGCAGTTCAGGATCATTGGCTTTTCGGTAATCCACTGATCGGCCTGGCGAACCAAGTGGTGCATAGCCAATCATTTTGATTTTGTTGAGCTTACAGAAATCGTATAGTGTCTGCTGAGGCAAATATGGATGCCACTCACACTGATTGACTTCTGGAGGATCCATGCATTCTTCCAGTAGTAATTGAAGTTTGCTGATGTTGAAATTGCTGACACCAATATGTTTAGTCAATTCTGCTGCCATGCAATCCTCCATCCCCGTCCAGGTATCTTCTATAGGTGCTTCTTCTTCAGCGAGGTATTCTTCCTCGTTTTGCGCCCAGTCAATTCCGCGCTCAACAGCTATTGGCCAGTGGATTAAGTATAAGTCAAAGTAGTCGAGACCCATGTTTTCCAATGACTTTTCACAGGCGGGTTCCACATCGTTGTAGCGATGATTAGAGTTCCATAGTTTGGATGTGATCCAAAGCTCTTCCCGAGTTACATCTCCTTCGTCAATGGCGTCATTGATGGCTTGACCCACTTCAGCTTCATTTTTATAAATAGGAGAACAATCAATGTGTCGATAACCAATTTTGATGGCTTCTCGCACCACATAATATGCCTTATTTGCTGGGATTCCAGATGTCCCCAATCCGATCATCGGCATTTCATCTCCGTTGCTGAATTTCAGAAATTTCAAATTATTCTTGTCTAGTTGCGTTTAACCAAATTTAAACAAGAATTTATCAGATGATAGTATTCATCTCCCGGATTACTTGAAAAATCGACTAGCTAGTCTTTTGCACGTTTTAAGTGGAATATTTCGGTAGTCACCTCGCCTTCATCCTTCATATCCAGATGTATTTCCAGTTCATCCTCACCGACTAACTCATAAGTGAGGCCTTTAAGTGTAAATTTATTTGCCGTAGACTCAATCATACTGAAGTCTACAAACTCTTCTTTATCCTCCCACGCGGTAAAATCACCACTAAAATGACGGAGCTTTAAGCCTGTTTCATTAAGAATCCAGAATTCATAAAACTGCACTTTTCCTGATGCGTCGAAATACCGGAACATGCCAATCATATCGCCATTACTATCCGGTTCTGACCATATTTCTTCAAAAGTGCCACCAAATCCTGGTCCAGTCCATCGACCAGTGATCCAGCTAAAGTCATGTTCCTGTGCAGTAGTAGCAAATGATACTAGGAGGAGGAGAGGGAGTAATAGTTTTTTCATCATAAAAAGTATTTAGTACACCCTCATGACGTGCGGAAGTCTGGAAAGTGGACAATGAAAATAAACTATTTTCTTAGGTTATTGAAGCTGCTGAGCCACGATTTTTAGGCCTTCTTCAAATGAAGTTGGTTGGAAGCCTAATTTTTCTTTAGCCTTATCAATCACAAAGCCTGTTTTTGGTGGTCGTTTGCCTGGCTGAGAGAAAGTGCTTGCGTCTACTTCAGTAATCAGGGAAGCATCTAATCCATAGGTTTCTGCCACTTTAAGTGCCATCTCGTAAGGAGTCATCATGCCTTCTCCAGAAATATGGAAGATGCCTTCATGTTTGCCTTTTGCAACCAAATAGCAGCCCTTGGCCAAATCCTCAGCCAGTGTTGGTGTACGCCATTGATCGTTCACCACTTTGATTGGCTCTCCTGCCTCCAGGGATTTTTTCACCCATAGGACCAGATTAGATCTACTAGCATTTAATGAAGTACCATAAACGAGTACAGTTCTTACGATTGCGTAGCTGATGCCACTTTGGTGCAATAGTTTTTCAGCTGCTAATTTAGATTCGCCGTAAACGCTGATTGGTTTAGGCATATCGCGCTCCGTGTAGGGACCTTCTTTTCCATCAAAAACAAAGTCAGTAGAAACATACACAAAGTGTGCATTCGCAGACTTGGCAATTTCGATCAGGTTTTGAGTAGTGTCAACATTGTTTT
>CAXEKM010000775.1:0-6594 GCA_963996645.1 uncultured Marinoscillum sp. | reverse complement strand
TTCCAGAGAGGCTTTTATTGGATTGTCCATCAAAGTTACCAACCCAAATCACTATGGTGTGTGAAGGTGTGGTTCCAACGGCCCAGGCATCTTTGTGTCCATAACTGGTGCCTGTTTTCCATGCGATGGGTTTCTGATTGCCATATTTCTTCCAGTAAAATTCCAGACCAGGACGAATCAGTTCCTTCATTTCTTCCAGAATGAGTGTGCTGGCTCCTTCACTTATAAGTTGAGTTGGTGTGCTGGTTTCGTTGGTTAAGTAATGGATGTCTTCGAATTGACCTCCATTGGCCATGCCACGGAAAAGTTTGGCTACATCCCACGGTGTAACTTCTGATCCTCCTAAAATGATAGGTAGACCATATTCATCAGAGTTTCTAAAAAGAGTAGTTATTCCAGCAGCCTTCAGATTGTTGTAAAACTTATTGACACCATAGGCATTTAGTAGTCTTACTGCCGGAATATTTAATGAATAGATCAATGCTTTGTTAGCTGATATAATTCCAGAGAACTCCTCTGAAGCATTGTTTGGTGAGAAACTGCTAAAGTATGTAGGTACGTCCTTAATTAGGGTATTAGGAAGAATGAGGCCTTCATCAATGGATAAAGCATAAAGGAAAGGTTTTAAGATGGATCCACTGGATCTGGCGGCTTGAACTCCATCCACTCTTCCGAGGTTGTCCAAATCATCAAAGTCATGACTGCCTACATAGCTCAGTACATTTCCGGTTTTGTTATCAACGACCAGGGCACAAGCATTGTTAATTCCCATCTGTCTCATTCGCGCGGCATGCTGCTTGACGAAGAAATCCGTCTCATACTGAATGTCGGAATCGATGGTCGTTTTAACGATATCCAGTTGATTCTTTTGATGAATTAGTTCGGTAAGATGTGGAGCTGCTAACGGGAATGGAATGATTTCGTCCGGGACAGGCTCTAATAATGATAGTTCATAGGTTTCCTGGTCTATAACTTCTTTGGTAAACAGCTTCTGAAGTAGCTGATCACGTTTAGTCTTAAGTGCTTCGTCATTCTTTGTCGGAAATATCATTCCTGGTGCATTCGGCAGTACTGCAAGCGTGGCTGCCTCTGCCCATGATAGCTGAGTTGGTTTCTTGTCAAAGAATCGGTAACTGGCAGCTTGATAGCCTCTTATGTTGCTGCCATAAGGAGCGTAAGTAAGGTATTGAGAAAGAATCTCCTCTTTTGAAAAGCGAGTCTCAATTTTGATAGCCAGAGCAATTTCTAGAAACTTTTGAAAGATCGTCCGGTCCTGATCTCGGATCATGCGGGCTACTTGCATAGTGATAGTGGAGCCACCACTTACTACTTCACCTCTTGTGATATTCCAATACAGTGCTCTGAGTATCGCTACAGGGTTGAATCCTGGGTGATATTCAAAGTATTGATCTTCGTAGTTTAGAACTGATAGCTTTAAGTTCTCAGGTATTTCTGTTTGCAATTGTGGAGGAAGGCACCACTGCTCATCATTATTGAGAAATACACGGAGAAAGGTACTGTCCTTTGCCAGTACTACCTGACTGTAGTCAGCTGGAATCCGTTGCTTTAGCGGAATTATGAGATAAATAATAAACGCCAATATGGGAACTCCAACTCCTGCAACTACCTTTCTCCGCATACTAATTATTTGGTCACATTCACGGTCTTTGCCGGTTTGGTGGCAATGTAGTCATTGTTGTACATCGCTTCACATCTAGCGCCTGGCATGATATAAGATCCTGAAGTAATCGCATTGATTTTCACTACAAAGTCTAATGGTTGTTTCTGAAGGTCAAAGAACCACATAATCCTGTCGTCTCTGATGTCAAGATATTCTTCTTTTCCAGTAATCCAACCTGCCATCCAGCTGGATTCAACCTCTCCATTCAAACGAGTGTTCTCGATTTCCCAGCCTGAAGGAAGTATTTGCATCAACGCCACTTCTTCTACAGTTGAAGTCACACTCTTGTTGAATACTCGGAAACGTCCATAGAACGTGCTTCCTTGTTTTACATTGTTAATGTCAATGTTTTCTCCATCTTCATTGAACCAGCTTACATCAAGGGTGATGTTCTTGTTTTGCTCAGGAGTATTGTCTTTCAACGGAACACCATTGCTGGAAACTGTAGCATACAATTGAGGAATCTTTACATCCGAATTAAGCGAAACTTTCATCTGCTGACCATATCCTTCATTGATATATAGATTGTAAGTGTCTACCGATTTTATGGATTCTGTAGAGCCGTTTGGTAGCTCTACAAGACCTTCAATGATCAAATCATTGGCTGCAGCAATACCCATTTTGTCAAAGTAACTGCCGATACCTAACAACATCTGACCAACCGTTTGAGTAGAATACCAATAATGACTGGAGAGTGTCTTAGCCAATGTTTTAGCTAATAACTCTGCATCATTTTTACGATCAAGAATGGTAAGACATCTCAGGATGATGCCAAGATCACGGTTGTGGGAACCATACGTCCAGCTAAACTCCTGATATTCCTCTACAGTCATGCTGATGTTGTCTGCCAGGCCTTGAACTTTGTCCTCTGCACCGGCAAGTTTGTAAGCAGTTACGAGCATCCATTTCTGCACACTGGTCATTTCAGAATAGTTATTCTGCTTCAAGATGTTCATTTCACTAGTAGGCGCTTTGTTAGCCAATGCAAGTACAAAACATCTATTAACACGTGTCATTAGATATTTTTTGTCTTTTGATCCGTTTTTGGTTTGTCTTTCCAGATATCTGATGATGCCATCATACATTAGATCTGGAACTACATAACCTGCTTTTCTTGCTTCGATCAGGAATTGCCCAGCATAGTTACTTCCCCAATCACTGACATAGTTACTTCCTGGCCAGTAGCTAAATCCTCCGTCGGGTAGTTGGAACATTCTCAATCGGTCAATTCCAGCATTAATGTTTTTATCGATTTCTTTTAGTTTCTCTTTATCATTTTTGAATAAGGTTTTCAATGCTAATTGAGGATAAACCGAAGAAGTCGTTTGTTCAATACATCCATATGGATATCTAATAAGGTAATCCAAACGATGCATGAAGTCCATATTTGGGAATACGGCCAGTTTCAATCGTGCATTGTTAGTGCCATCCAGTCCTACTTTAGGCAAATCAAAAGTGATGGTTTCACCAGGTTTGATCACCTTTTCTTCAGATTGATACACTCGGGCAGAGCTTGGGCTTACAGGAATATCAGCTTCAAAAGTACTCTTGGTGTCTTTTCCCTTTCCGATGATGGTGATTTTGCCTTGTCCTACAGCTTCTTTAACCTTGATTTTGAATTCAAATAGTTGATCATCGACTGATTCAAAATTGTGGCTAACAGATTTGCTGCCAACTACCTCTAAAGGTCCTTGAGTGCTTATCGCAATATCTACAGGCCCGAGCTTCTCTTTGGTTGCAAAGACATTGACAGGAACTATAAACTCATCACCAGGCTTCAATGCTCTTGGGATGGTAGGCTGAATAATCAAGTCGCTACGAACAGGTACCGTCTTTTCTGCAGATCCAAATGAGTTTCCTTTAGCAGAAACTACCATGACTCTTACTGAACCTACGTAGTTTGGCATTTTGAATTTCACCGTAGCTTTTCCTCGACTGTCAGTTACTATTGGTCCCTCAAACATACAGACTGGTTTGAAGCGTTTTTTCTTGTCGAATGGATCTAGTTGCGATTCCCTATAATCCATGTCTCCACCAATAGAGAAGGTTTTAAACACATCTCCAGCATTAGCGCCAATCACATGCCCAAACATGTCATAGGTCTCTACATCCAATCGGATTTTTCTAAAGAATTCCTTCCATGGATTTGGAGTGCGGAAGCCCGTTAAGTCTAGAAGGCCTTCATCTACAATAGCAATGGTAAATTGTGTAGGCATACCTGAGATGGTGCTCACATTTACTTCAAACTCTTGCTCTGGAAGTAATTCATCGGCCATGTCAATGGCTAACTCTTGTTTGGTGTCTGGATCGACAACCGTAAGTGGTAAAATACCAAACATTCGTATTGGGCGATCATTGGTTGTTTGTGCGTGATCCTGAAGAACTGTAATGGTTACATAGACATTTGGAGCCATGCTTTTAGAAAGCTTTACTTTCACTTTCATGTCCTCAGCGTCTTTAGGTTCTACCCAGCTGCTAGCTAGAATGTCGTCACCTTGCTCCACGGTTAGAAGGATGTTACCTTTCTTAGGTGATGGGAAGGAGATTACAGCTTCTTCACCTACATTGTAAGATTCTTTATCGCTTCTTAGGCTAAGTGTTCCTGCATTTTCATCTCCTGATGGAACACCTCCATACGGATAAGCGCTCATGAATATACTCGATGTATGTCCCATTGGAACTGATGCGTCCTGCACCTCAATCAAATACTGACCACTTTGAGTAGGTCTGAATGGAATGTTTGCGAATGGAGTAGCAGAAGTGATGGTGCCTTCCTCAACCAAATAGGAATGCTTATCAGTTTTGTATCGAAGTTTAAAGTCACGGTAGCTGTCGTACTGATACCACCAATACTTGCTGTTTCTATAAATGCGATAAACCAATTCTTTGCCACTTTGAGCTTCACCTTCTGTGTTGACGAGCACCACTGGAATCTTTTGTTCTACATTAAGCTTCGCATACGAATAACCATCATCTTGTATACCTACATAATGAGAGAATGGATGTAGATCAAGATAGCTCCATGACTCATTTGGTCTTCCACCTTCTTCCTGCACGGTCGCGGTGATTTTCACTTTCAGTGGAGAAGGCGCCTGACTCATGTTTGGTACATTCCAGGTGATTTTGGCTTTTCCCTGTTCATCAAGAGATCCTGATTTTACTGCAGTTTTAATGTCTTGGAAGTCTACATTCTGATTGAAGAAGCTGTAGTCCTTAAACTTTGGAAATGCTGTCGGTAGGTCGAAAATCTCAACTTCTGTATCGTATGGCAATCCTGAAGCTGTTGCTCCAAATAAATATTTGCTTTCTACTTCAAACTTGAGCTGTTTATTCTCAGGTTTTAACACCTTCAAGTCTGGAGTGACTTTCACTTTCAGTTTGTTAGCAACTACTGTTTCCACCTTCAGGTTGTGGTAAAAGTATTTATTTCCTACATTGATTTGTACATTCCAGTTGCCAGTAGGGTCATTCTGTCCGGTTCCAAAGTTGAAATTGTAGAATCCATCACGAGCTCCTTTTTGCGTCAATTCCTGAACTAAAGTACCTTCTGGATTATAGAGCTTTAAGTATGCAGGTATGTTGTCCGCATTAGCTGTGCTTTGGTATCTGACAATGCAGGACACGTTTACAGAGTCACCTGGACGATAAACTCCACGCTCAGTATAGATATAAGCTCTGGTTTGAAGTTCGTATTGACTAAGTCCTTCCACGTCAAATCCAGAATTGTTCCACTGCATTTCATAAGGCTTGATGACAGTAACCTGACCATTCTTCTCCGCCTTGATTAGCTGGATATATGAAGAGGCATGGATTTTTGCCTGACCTTGTTCGTTCGTAGTTCTGGTATAGTCGTTATCGTAACGTTGTACGGTTACTTTAACATTAGGCAGAGGTTTTCCAGTTTTTAAGTCTGTGGTGTAAACACGATAATCTTCATTGCCCTCTCTCTTTACCATCAAGCCGATATCAGAAATCGTTACTGGCTTATAGATCTGTCCTTTGTTCTGGATATACTCAAGTTGTTCTCCTTCAATAGGAACAAGTACATCTTGTGGGTTGAAGTTGATACGGATAAGGTAAAGGCCATTGTTGTATTCTTTTAGAACATTGTCCAATGACAAATTGTGGAGTAGCCATTTGTTCTTTTCATCACCAATTTCGAACGTCTGGTTATAAATAATGGCTCCAACAGACGATACATAGGTATTGTTGAATTCATCATTTCTGCTTTTTCCTGTTTTAATGTTTTCACGATCAAAAAACTCTTCCAATTCAGAAGTGAATACCTTTTTCACTTCCACGTGAACTCTCTTAATATTGGTTGTTAAAAATTGCAGGTTTTTGTTGTTGCTGGTTGGCATGAACATTCCTGAAGATGCAAACTCCACCTGTGGAGCGATATCTGCAAACTTTATTGACTTTTCGAAATCAGTTTCGCTAGATGTCGCCCAGCGACTTTTTATTCCTTTGTTTATCGAGATTTTATACGTATTTCCAAATCGGAAATCGCCATCCAGAATGACGTATTTACCTAACTTTTGAACTGTGAAATCTACCGACGGAGAAACTTTCACAAATCCACTGATGTCTTGTTTGGTGTCAAGTTGATCGGAAAACTTGATCATTAGTTTTGGTGATTTGCCCTGCTCGTCTTTTTCAATCTCACTTACTTCGAGTTTGCTCAACGGAACTACTTCAACAATTTTCTCAAGTGCCTCAGTAAGATTCATTTTCTCACGATCAAGAGTGAATAAGTAGCGAGAGGTGCTTGATTTTCTTTCCAGAGGATCTGTAGCGAAAGAGAATGCCTTAGAGCTTTCTTGATTCCAGGTAAGTTTTGAGTTTTCAAATGAACTAGCTTCTTGAATGGTAGCTAACTCAACTGGTTGAGAAAAGGTGATTTTACCGCGATA
>CAXEKM010000774.1:0-2074 GCA_963996645.1 uncultured Marinoscillum sp. | reverse complement strand
CGGGTCTGACTGGCTCCAACTAGGTGCAAGCATCTCTTCAATGGAAGGTGATGGTACTCCTGTAGATTTTGATGGATTTGGAACCTCTGTTTCACTTTCCAGTGATGGTAGCTATGTCGCTATCGGTGCACCGGGTTCTGTGGCTGAAATCAACCCTAATGGTCGTGCGGAAATTTATTCCTGGAGTGGGTCTGCATGGGCGATGGTTGGGGATTCTATTCCAGGTATGAATGAAAACAGCTCCTTTGGTAGTTCTGTTGCGATTGCCTCTGATGGAGGAACTGTAGCCATTGGTGCTCCTACAGACCAGACAACAGCGAATGGCCTTGCACAGACATTTGAGTATGTTCTACCTAACAGTGCTCCGGTCATTACTGCAAGTCAGAGCTTTGATATTTCTGAAAATGCCGCAAATAATACAAGCTTAGGAACGGTTCTGGCCACTGATGTGAACGAAGAAACAACGTTTAGTAGCTGGACAATAACTGCTGGTAATAGTGCTGGTGTTTTTGCGATCAATGGAACTACCGGAGAGCTGACAGTGGCTGACAATACCAGTCTGGATTCAGAGGTAACTCCAAGCTATACATTGACGCTTACTGTAAGTGATGGAGAACTCACCTCAGATACAGAGACAATTACCATTAATGTAGTGGACCCGCCTGCGGTATTTACTTCTGTTTCAGCGAAAACCTTTGTTGAAAATAGTACAGTTATTGCCTATACAGCAACGACCAACGAATCATCAGTTGAATTTACCCTCGGTACTGACCGTGACGAAGCATTATTCACTCTGGCTAACGTAAATCAGATCAGCTTCACTGATGCTCCAGATTTCGAAACACCATTAGACGCTGATGAAGACAATGCCTACGTCATAGAAGTAATCGCAGAAGATGATGGTGGTAACATTACTACATTAGTGGTGACCATCACTGTGACTGATGTATCTCTAGAATACTCTGGTGGAGCTGGCACAGAAGATAACCCATTCCTGATAGCAACCAAAGCAGACCTCAAGGATCTCAGTGAGAACAGCTCGGAATGGGCTTTACACTTTAAACAAACAGCTGATATAGAGTTCGAAACAGCTGATTTTGAATACGATGGAGATTTCTATAATGAGGCTTCAGGTTTTATCTCTATTGGAAATTTTAGAGTCAACTTTTCTGGGAGCTACGATGGTGATGGTTTTGAAATCAAAGGACTTCACCTTAACTATAATTTCGATGGTGCCAATGGAAATTGGGAAGAAATTCGTGGAATGTTTGGTTATACCATGAACTCAACTATTCAAAATGTACATCTAATCCAAATAGATGTGACTGGATATCGTGAAGTTGGTGGTCTAGTAGGTTCAAATGGAGAAGGATCAATTATTAGAAATTCAGTCGTTAGTGGAATAATTAAAGGTCAGCCAAATAATATACAGACCTCAACTGTAGGTGGACTTGTCGGTATCAACAAAGGAAGTATATATAATTCTTACAGCATTGGAAATGCGGAAAATAGTGCGATATCCACTATGCCTAATTATGTGGGTGGCCTGATAGGAAAGAACGAAGGATTGGTTGAAAATTCATATGCATCAATAATTGTACTGGGACCATCTGATATTCACATCGGTGGTTTAGTTGGATCAAATACTGGATCTCTTCAAAGCTGTTATTGGAATATAGAAATCAGTGGTCAATCAGATGCTGTTGGTAGTGGTGAAAGTACCGGAATAACAAACCTCACCACTTCTGAAATGCAGAATCAGGCTTTTTTTACAGACTGGGATTTCACCAGTACGTGGCAGATGGACAATGGGTGTGCAAACAATGGCTATCCTATTCTCGCATGGCAGGAAAACCCTGAGATACCAATTATTACTGTAGAGTCGGCATTCACCTTTGACACTCCTGAAGAGGTTTCTCTTGTAGCTACTGCTAATGAAGGATCAACCATCAGTTGGTTTGCTTCGGAAGATGCAATTGAGGCACTATCAACAGGAAGTCCCTTCGTGCCGACAGGTATTGATTATGGAGTTACCTCTTACTGGGTTGCTGCCTCGAATGATGATTGCTCTTCT
>CAXEKM010000773.1:0-2438 GCA_963996645.1 uncultured Marinoscillum sp. | reverse complement strand
TTTTTAGAAGTTTCTTTTTCTTCTAATGACAACTCTGGTGATTGGTGAAGCTCAGTATACAAATTAATCAGGTAGTCGTTATCTGCGCCAACCTTTGAAGTGTCAACATTAGGAGTCAAAATCATTAATCCCGTTGAAAAACAAAGTACTAACAGAAGAAAAGAGATGCGCATGATGTGTCGACGAATTAGGTTGATCATAGTGTCAGATATTAGAAATAGTTTGAATATCCGCTATAGCGAACTTACAGATGAAGTGTTAAGAATAAAAACGACTAGATCATATTGGCCGTATTTTGACTAAAAATGCATATTGAGTCCATATACGAGATGGTTTTTCAGGAAATGTGAGAGATTTTTATTTACTTAACAATTGTGAAACTAATGTATTATATTCACGTTTGTTAAGTAAATCAATTGAAAGATGAAAGAGCAATCTCTGGGTGAATTTGAAGAGTTGGTATTGTTAATGGTAGCTGCATTGCATGATGAAGCTTATGGAGTGACTATTTTGGAAAACCTTGAGTCGAAACTCAACAAGAAGGTAAACATCAGTGCCATACATGTCGCCTTGAAACGTCTTGAAAACAAGGGTTTTGTGACTTCCAGGTTTGGAGGTATCACTAGTGATAGAGGTGGGCGTAGGAAGAAATTCTATGTGATTACTTCTATCGGTAAGCAAGCACTTGACGCACACTATCAAGTTCGTACCAGCATCTATCAGCAGATCCCAAACATTTCGTTCAACTCATGAATCCTATTCCTCCGAAATATCCGCTTAGGTTTCTCAGGTGGTTTTGTCGAGATGAGTTTCTTGAAGAGATGGAAGGTGATTTGGTAGAGTTGTTTGAAATACGCTACATCAATTCTCCTAAAAAAGCTCAAAGACTTTTCTGGTGGGATGTGCTCAGATCTTTTCGATTGGTGAATATCAGATCACTCAAACTTAACAATTGGACTATGAATTCACTTCGAAATTACATTAAGATCTACTTCAGGAGATTTCGAAAAGAAACCACACACTATCTGGTCAACACACTTGGGTTGGCCATGGGCTTTGCCGTACTCTTTTTTATACTCATTTACTCTTACGACGAGCATCATATTGATTCCTTTCATGAAAAGTCGGATCGTATTTATCGGGTATTGGAAACAAGCGAATCAGAAGGAGAAGTTAATACTTATACGATCACAGCTAATCCGCTGGGAGGAGCATTAAAAGAAGAGTTTCCTGAAATTGAAGAGACAGCCAGAATGGTCTACATGGGCTCAGGGGGATTGCGATATGGTGAAAATGAGTTTCAGGATCGTAATTATGTTTTTGCAGGTGTTCAGCTATTCAATATTCTCGACTTTGAGATCACTAAGGGAAACCCATACCAGGACTTTGATGGAATGGTCGGGGTTACACTCAATGAAACATGTGCTAAGAAACTATTTGGCGATGAAAATCCTGTTGGGAAACTAGTGGACCTTCCAGGAAAGGTAGATGGAGCTGAAGTTTTAGCGGTCTATAAAGATTTACCAGTCAACTCTTCATATCAGTTCAATATGGTTTTTGTAACGCACTTTGATCAGGTCCCAATGGGATATGCGGAGTGGTTTGAAGACTGGAATTCTCGTGGTGCTACAACGTGGGCCTTATTCAAAGAAAACACAAGTCCGGAAAGCGTAATGGAAAAGCGTAAGGCATTCATGGATAAATATTTTTCCGAGGAGCAGCAAAAGGAACATGCTTTCAGTTTTCAGCCAATAACCGACATGCATTTAGAGTCCTCCAGCTTGACCCAAACAGGAGGAGAGCCTTTATTGAGTATACAGTATGCTAACAAGGATTTTGTCCTAATCATCACCTTGATTGGTTTCCTGGTAATCACTATTGCTTCACTGAATTACATTAATTTATCCTCTGTTCAGGCGCTCAAAAGAAACCTGGAAGCAGGCATCAGGAAGATTAATGGTGCGACCATGACTCAATTAAGGTTCCAGTTATTTGTGGAGACTTTTATGACCTTACTGATAGCTTACATCATCGCTTTGGCGCTGTTAGTGCTATTGCATCAACCTTTTTTAGATCTAACCCAAAAGCAGATTCCGGTCACTGAATTTTTCAATCTGGAACTATTGGGTTTCCATCTGATAGCGTTTGTGGTCATTTGGATACTTTCTTCACTTGTTCCTGCTTTATATTATTCCAAGCTCAACAAAACCCTGGTTATTAAGAAGAATACGTTTTCTGGTAAAGGAGATGTATTGAGAAAGAGTTTTATGGTGGTGCAGTATGGAATATCACTTTGCTTGATCATCGGCTCCATCATGTTGTACAGACAGTTGAATTATGTGCAGTCAAAAGATCTTGGTTTTGTCAATGAGCATTTATTGACATTAGATATTAACAGCAGAGCTGCTCGAGATCATGCCAACAACATTATTCATGAT
>CAXEKM010000772.1:0-5127 GCA_963996645.1 uncultured Marinoscillum sp. | reverse complement strand
TGATACAAGCATCAGGAAAACTATCTCTTAAAAACTCCACACTTTCCAGTCCTTTGAGCCCTGGCAGATAGTGATCCACTATAACGCAATCAATCAACTTACCTTCGAACTGTACGGCATCTTCAATACTTTCTGCTTCAAAAATCTCCCGATTAAAACCATTTTTCATCAATGACCTTTTAAGTGTCTTGCGGTCTCCTAAATCGTCATCGATGATGAGTATATTCAATTCTATATCCATAAATTATCACCGATTTTTTGGAAGCTCAACGATCCTCCAATACATCTTCATTAAGTCAACTAAATTGAGAAAATCACTTCCTGCGGTCTCTTTATAAATATAACCAGCAACATTCAATTCATATGCTTTATGCTTATCCTCTTCACTTTTAGACGTAGAAAGAATGAAGATAATACTTTGCTTTAATTGATCATCCTTCCTTACTTGCTCTATAAATTCTAACCCCCCCATTCTAGGCATATTGATGTCTACTAAAAGAACATAAGGTGGATCAAGCTGTTGTTTCCCATTTTCTCCTTTTAGTATTTCCAGTCCATCTATACCATCTACAGCTCTGATAATTGGATTAGCAATCTTTGCTTTTTTGAACGCTCGAGAAATAGCTTTTGCATCTCCATCATCATCTTCCAATAAGAGTATTTTCACTTGTGATATTTGCTCATTCATGATGTTCAAATTTTAATTGAATCGGGTGACTTCTCTTTAACCATAGGTAGCGTAAACCAAAAAGTAGTGCCTTCACCGAATACAGACTCAACCCCCAGTTCACCTTTATAACTTTCTACATGCTTTTTAATGATTGACAGCCCCATACCGCTTCCTTCTACTTGATCTCGTGGTTTCAGTGTTTGAAATACCTGAAATATCTTTTCAAAATAGTGTTCTTCAATACCTGGCCCATCATCCGTAACTTTGCAAATCTTTCTTCCTTTTTCAGAACTTATAGTTATAGAAACAGTACCTTTTTCCTTATGGTGATGCTTAATGGCATTGTTTATTAAATTATATAGAATTTGGTAAACTGGCATTCGATGAAATGACATATTTTGAAAGTGCTCGTCAGCTGCCACCATAAATTGTTCTGTCGGATTGAGCATGAAGAGTATATCCTTCAGTAATTCTCCACCAGTAATAACTTCATCATATCGTTGATCCTTTTTCTTTCCAACTCGTGAGTACTCCAGTAAGTCATCAAGCAAATTTTCCATTCTTTTCACTCTACCCCGGAGTAGTGCTAGATTCTCCTTACTTTCCTCGTCAAGCTGGCCTTCAAGGTCTTCCTCCAACCAACTCGAGGCGTTATCTATCACCCGCAATGGCGCTTTAAGGTCGTGAGATGCTACATAGGCGAACTCATCCAAATCTCTATTCGAGCGTTTCAATTCATCAAGTAGTTCATTCAACCTATTTTCAGTTTCTTTACGATATGTTAGATCGCGTATGATCGCTGTAAACTCACTCCCATCCCTGGTCTTTACTTGGCTTATTGAGACTGCCAATGGCACCTCCTCACCTTCGGCATTAAGGCCTACAACCTCACGTTCACTTCCCATAATCTTTGCAACGCCCGTGTTATGATAGTTCCGCAAATAGTTGTCGTGTTGTTCAGCATGATTACCTGCCACCAGCATTTTCACGTTCTGCCCGATGATGTCAGATGCTTTGTATCCAAATATTTTTTCAGCAGAATTATTGAAGCGACTTATTATTCCTGCCGAATCGATGGAAATGATGCCATCTGTAGCAGTATCCAGAATTACATTGGCCTTATCCTCACTTTCTTTTAGGTTGGAAATTGCCAATTCAAAGGCATCTGCTAATTGCTTCATTTCAAGACTTACCGCATTTGGTAATACAACAGCTTCCTGCAAGCTCTTGTAAGAAGCAATAGATTTGGTCATTTCTCGAATAGGCTGAACGAAACTTCTAGCTAAAACATAGGCTCCGATACCAGAGATGATAATGAAGATTATACTTAGAACAATAGCCTGATTTCTAACGCGAATCACATTAGCCATTACATCCTCATAATTAGCTTGAAATACCACACCAAAATGCTTCATTTCTTCATGTCCTGGCATTTTTATTCTCGCGTAATACGCAATATTCTCCTGATTATCCACGTAATAATCATTCGTAAAACCATCATTCAAAGAGTAGATAAAAGGTGGTGGCGTTTGGGAATATTCTTCATGAAATTCAAATGGAAGTATTTCACCAGCAGTAGTAATCTTTAGATAATCCGATTGATCATTCACCAAATACATGTCATGATTTGGAGAAAACCCGGCAACAAGCCCTCGAATGAACTCTGGATAATTGATATTAATGACGAACAGCCCATACAATTCAGTTCCCGAATAAATTGGGGTAATTGCTCTTAAGGTTGGTAATCGCATAGAGTCAATCTTACCATTTTCTCGATTGAAGGTCACATCTGAGAAATAGACTTGATCATCTAGTAACTCAGAAATATTTGACATGTAGGGTTCTCCGATTTTTTCTTGAAGTAAATCGTCTTCTACAACCACTAGTTCCCCATCTGATCGGTTCACACGGACCAACTCTCTCCCATTGTCTGACAAACCGATATAACGCATTTGCATATAATAAGGCCGCTCATCCATGACAGAGATAAAAATTTCTGATAATCGAGTCTTCCAAACATCAACAGATGAGCCATCTTTTGGGTCAACACCCGAATTGAACTTACTTCTGATGATACCGGTAAATGGAGGGGTTCTGGAGATAATTAATAAATCATCATAAATTCGTGTAAACTGGCTAGAAACCTGCCCAGACATGAGTCGAGTATCTGTAGCTAACTTATCAAGTGCTTTTTCATAACTCAAGTCATAGATACGCTGATAGGCGTAATATCCTAAGGTTGATGAAATAACCACCGCAACAACACATACCAAAAATGTGATTTTATCATGTAAAGGAATAGTGTTTAGGCGGAGTTTCATTGAGCAGCGACTTCTATTAATTAAATATAGCAGAAGTTTCTCGCTGAATAGTCTATATGATTAGTACTTGTCGGTAATTAGGTACAATACCTACACTCCTGAAGCTATCGCATATATTTTTACCTCTTAGCGATCAATTCATTTTATCTATTCCCACATAGTATAAATCGAATCCGCCCAAACCTCCTGGTCTGTTCGAAGAAAAAATCATAAAATCTGAAGTAAATTCTTCCTGAATTCGAATAATTGGCCTGTATTCATCATACTCCGTGTTTATCTTAGATCCGAAATTTATTGGATCACTCCATTCGCCATTCATCCATTCACAATAATACAAATCAAAACCTCCAAAGCCACCAGGCCTATTAGATACAAACACTAACCGATCACCTAGTATAAAAGGACACTTATCTTCATACTCAGAATTCAACACCTCTACACTTTCGATATTCACTTCGAGGCTATCATTATTCAGGTTATCAATTAAGCCGTAATCTTGCGGAAGTTCAGCTCTATAAATATCAAAGTTTCCATCTCTATCGGAAGTGAAATAAACGGAGGTATAGTCTTTGTCTAAAGTAAAGTAAGCGTCATTTGCGTCTGAGTTGAGATAGTTTATCTTTTTCGGATTGGTGAACACATCACTATCAGCATTTTCCAGAAAATAAAGCTCGTGATCACCCCCCTGATCATTAGAATATATCATAATGTATTTTCCGTTGTAGTGGAACACCCCTTCTTCAGGTCTTTGTTCTGGACTGATTGGTATTAAATATGGTCCAAATTCATTCCCCAAAGACCACATCTTAGAAATAGCATTGCCAATGGTACTGTTATAAATTTTAATATCCAGGTTACCATTGGTTTCTTCTGATACATCCAAGCTTCCATCATCACGATCGTAGCGAATCCTAACCATCTTGTACACTACGTCAAACTCACCACCCTGGGTATTTCTATTGGATGAAAAGCATAAAGGGAAAGTCTCTCCTAAACTTGGTGCAGAGGAATTGTAATCATCGTATGCTGAATTAATGGAAGTTAAGTTTTGGGGAGAACTGGGAAGATCACCAATATCGTATTTGTATCCTAAAGATGGACAAGCAGTTAGACCGAATAGAAGAATGAGGTAAAGAGGATAAAAACGCATTATGGTTCGTTAAAAATTAGGCTCAACAAAAATAACAACTACCAGATAATTCCGCTGTTAGTCACCATTACCTCAGACACAACTAAATATTTTTTAGTTGCATGATGAACTACTCGATAACTAAATGCCTACAATATAAAGCTCGATCAATGCATAATTCCTTTAGACTTTAGGTATTTATATTTCTCCTGGCAGGTCATGCCAACTAGTCCGGTAATTGGGCCAGAGGAAGCACCAATTCCACTCTCATAATCTGCCCGGTTTCTAGCCACGAACTTCTCAAAAAATGCATTGGCTTCTTCTGTGAAAATGGTAATGACATGTCCATCAATTTCCTGATCATGTGCATCATTATCTGGATATGTAGCAATAAGACTTGTTAACTCAAAAGCCATTTGGTCATGATCATCTACATCTAATTCTCGACTGTTGAATCGAGGAACACCTAAAACGAACTTAATCACATACTGGGCAGTATAAATGTCTGCCGCTGGTAGCGCAATACCATCTTGCTGTAGCTCATGAAGCATTGGCTGTGCAAAGCTTTCAGCGAGAAAAGATCGCTCTTTTCCATCCTGCTCTACAGCTTCATCATACTTTTCACGAATCTTTTCTGTTCCTTTCTCAGGATCCTTGCGCTTTTGCTTATTCTCAAGAATCTTTTCGCTTAGTTCCTTTTCGATAGGACGGATTTCATCTGCAGATGGATTCCAGGTCTTCAAAAACTCATAGGCTCTTTTCTTGATAACCAATCGTGAATTATCGTCCAGAGATTCGGCCTTCTCGGTTAGGGTTTGTTGAGCGGTGAGTTGAGTGGAGAACAATAACAAGGCGACTAAAAAGGTCGTAATGCTTCTCATTCATTCAAGGTGTTTAATGTTGAACATTGCTGATCAATACACTAAATCTAACCTTTCCTAACATAGCTTAAAAGTGACTTACAATGGAAGCACTACCTCTTTTCGGTGTATCCGTTGGATTGATCG
>CAXEKM010000771.1:0-5860 GCA_963996645.1 uncultured Marinoscillum sp. | reverse complement strand
TCAAAAGATCCTATCTCAAAAGTGCTGAAAGATTATCGTGTTTGGGTGCTATTCCTAATCTATGGAGCATGCTTCGGTGTGGAGCTAATCGTTAATTCTAAAGCAGCTTTATACTTTATAGATTATTTCAATATGGACATCAAAACAGCGGGATTAATCGCGGGTCTATTCGGCTTGATGAACCTATTCGCTCGATCTCTTGGAGGTTATTTCGGTGACCGATTTGGTAAAATTGGCGGATTAAATGGACGTGTAAAGTGGTTGTTCGTTGCTTTGTTTATTGAAAGTCTGGCTCTGATTCTATTCTCCAGAATGGACACCATTCCACTGATTATTGCATCCCTTCTGTTCTTTAGCTTATTCGTGCAAATGAGCGAAGGGGCTACTTATAGCGTGGTTCCATTCATCAATAAAAAAGCATTGGGACTGGATTCAGGAATCGTAGGAGCTGGCGGAAACGCTGGAGCTGTTGCTGGTATGTTCTTGTTCAAAAAGAACCTTACAGGATTGGAATGGACTGATTCCTTTTACTTCCTTGGGTTTATCGTTCTGGGAATTTCCTTCACTACGTTCTTCATTCGTTTTCCTAAAACCAAAGAAGAAACAGTTACTGAACCGACTGTTCTACAACCAGAACTTAGTATCGCTAATTAATCAACCAAAATCAGCTTTAAGATGCCACAAAAATGGGGAGAGCCACACAAGACTGTATGCTCCTACTGCGGAGTAGGCTGTGGCATCAAAGTACGTAAAAGCAATAAAGGTCGCCTTCAACTAGAAGGTGACCCTGACTATCCAGTGAATAAGGGAATGCTCTGCTCGAAGGGCATGAACCTTCATTATACAGCCATGGATCAAAGCGATCGCCTCCTGAAGCCACAAATGCGCTGGAGTAGACGCCATCCTATGCAAGATGTTGACTGGGATACCGCCATCAATCGAGCTGCAGCGGTTTTCAAAACATTTATTCGTGAGCATGGCCCCGATAGTGTTGGGTTGTATGTATCGGGCCAGTGCCTCACGGAAGAATATTACTTAGCCAACAAACTGGTCAAAGGATTTCTAGGAACGAACAATATTGACACCAACAGTCGCTTATGCATGAGCTCTGCGGTGGTTGGGTATAAAGAAACGGTGGGAGATGATGCGGTGCCTATCTCTTATGAAGACATTGAGCTATCAGATACCATCTTCATTGCTGGAGCAAATCCTGCTTGGTGCCATCCTATTTTGTTTAGACGAATCGAAAAGCACAAGGCAGAAAACCCACATGTAAAAGTGATTGTCGTTGATCCTAGAGTCACTGACACCTGCGGACTTGCAGATTTACACCTACAAGTGCAACCAGGCACTGACATGATGCTTTTTCATGCGATAGGAAGCTATCTGATTGAGCAAGGGATGATCGATGATGAATTTGTCAGAAAGAATACGAATGGATTTGCAGAGTATGCCAAAGAAGTTCGTTCCAAAACCCTGAAGCAATATGCTGCCATCTGCCAGGTATCTGTGGAAGATATCATCCAAGCTGCTCGCTTAATTGGGCAATCCAAAGGATTTATTACCATGTGGGCAATGGGCTTGAACCAAAGTACCGCTGGTGTTAATCAAAATCTTGCCTTAATTAACCTGAATTTGATCACTGGAAAAATAGGCAAACCAGGATCAGGTCCTTTCTCCTTAACCGGTCAACCTAATGCGATGGGTGGTCGAGAAGTTGGTGGTCTATCCAACTTGCTAGCTGCCCATAAAAATCTAGCTAATCCAGAACATCGAAAAGAAGTAGCAGAGTTTTGGGGAGTAGAATCTATTCAGGAAAAGCCAGGATTGACTGCTACTGAGATGTACGAAGCATTGAAGTCAGGCAAGATGAAAGCGGTATGGATTATCTGCACGAATCCATCGGTCAGCATGCCGAATGCGCGATTGGTAGATGAAGCTTTGAAGGCAGCCAAATTCGTCATTGTACAGGACATCTCTAAAAACAGCGATACCGCAAAATATGCTGATCTGTTACTTCCTGCCGCTGGATGGCTGGAAAAGGAAGGAACCATGACCAACTCCGAGCGAAGAATCACCTACCTCCCAAAAGTGATAGATGCTCCGGGTGAAGCCCTTCCTGATGCAGAAATTATCAAGCGCTTTGCACAGGCGATGGGTTATCATGGATTTGATTTCAAAAACACTTCTGAGATCTATGATGAGTATGCTCGGCTGACAAAGAACACACCTATCGATGTTTCCGGATTGTCTTATGAGAAACTGAAAATGCATCGTTCCATCCAATGGCCAGTACCATCTTCTGATCATCAAGGTACTCCAAGACTTTTTGAGAATGGACAATTCCTGACAGCAGACAAAAAAGCGAATATCCATACTGCAGGCCCTGCCCTTGAGCAGGAACCAACCACTCCTGATTTACCTCTGATTCTGACCACAGGAAGAGTGCGTGACCAATGGCACACGATGACCAGAACTGGGAAAGTGGCCAAACTGAATAAACACATTGACAGGCCTTACCTGGAAATTCATCCATTTGATGCAGAACAAAGAGGCATCAAAGAAGGCGCCCCGGTAAAAGTGACCAACGCTAGAGGAGAAGTACAGGTCGCTGCTAAAATTACCGACAGCATCAAAAAAGGAGTCGTTTTCTTGCCCATGCATTGGGGTAAAAAATTGAATCACGACCTCAATCGTGCGAATAACCTCACCAATGACACGGTTGACCCTAAATCCAAACAACCTGGATTCAAATTCTCAGCGGTAGAAGTGAGTTTGTACCAGCCACCTAAACAGAAAATTGTCGTGATTGGAGCTGGAGCAGCTGCCTATCGATTTGTGAATACCTATCGTGAATTTAACAAGCAGGACGAAATTCATGTTTTCTCTAAAGAGAAATGGCCGTTTTACAATCGAGTGTTGCTTCCTGATTATGTCAATGAAACCAAGCAATGGGAAGATTTGGTCAAGTACACATCGGAAGAATTGGAGCAGTTGGATTTATCACTACATCCTTCCAATCCAATCGCAGCGATCGATCGAACAGCTAAAACCGTGACGGATTCTCATGGCCAAATACATGCATACGACACGCTGATCATGGCTACTGGAAGCAGAGCTTTCATACCACCCAATGCTCCAATGGACTTACCTGGAGTATTCACCATGCGAGATCGAACCAATGCGGATGATCTTAAAGAACAAGTTTGCCCTGGGAGCCATGTGTTGATTATTGGAGGCGGTCTGTTAGGATTAGAACTCGCTGCTGCGCTTACTGAAGTTCAAGTCAACAGCACCATCGTACAGCTTGGATCTCGCTTGATGGAGCGACAATTAGACCCGGTTGCAAGTGCCATGCTTCGCGAGTATGTCGAAGATCTTGGGGTTCGAGTATTCACCAATGATGAAGTAACCGAAATCAATGAGAATGACGATAAACTACTAAAAGTTTCTTTGAAAAGTGGCAATGCTGTCACAGCCAATGCAGTAGTTTATGCCATTGGAACACGACCAAACACAGAAATCGCCGTTGATGCTGCACTTAACTGCGGAAGGGGTGTAAAAGTGAATGATTACCTCCAAACCAGCGATCCGAGCATATTTGCCCTTGGAGAAATTGCGGAACATCGCCAAAAAATGAACGGGATCACTGCTGCGGCTGAACAGCAAGCCGACATCTGCGCACGATTCATTGCAGGAGATCCTTCACAGTTCTACACGGGCACCACACCGATGAACATCCTCAAATTCCCAAACCTGGATTTGTGTTCTGTGGGAATTCCGGAGATCCCAACTAATGGAAAAGGATATAGTGAAATCACGTTTTTGGATAGAGAAGCACTCTTTTACAAAAAATGTATCATCCACAACGACAAACTAGTTGGTACCATTTTGTTAGGCGATAAATCAGAGTTTGCGGAATACAAAGAGCTAATCGATAGCGGCACTGAACTGTCAGAAAAACGCTTGCAGCTTTTACGTTCTGGTCAAGCACCGGCAGCTGTAAAAGGCAAGCTGGTTTGCTCTTGCAACAACGTAGGCGAAGGCAACCTGACGGAAGCGATTCATGAAGGTCATGACAACCTCAACAGTCTATGCCAGGCTACTGGAGCGGGCCTAGGTTGTGGTAGTTGCAAATCCGAGGTGAAACGATTGATCAATAAAACACTTCAGCCAGTTACTTAAACCTATATTTGTTCAAGCTATGCAGGTAAAAGATCTCATTCGTGTTTTTGTAAAGGGAGGAATTATTTCTCCAGGTGATTTTTTGAAGGTGCTCTTAATTGCTGAAAAACTCGGAGCACAGCATATCCATTTTGGCTCACGTCAAGACATTCTTTTCCCCGCCAAGGAGAAAAGTAAAGAGATCCTTGATGAAACCTTTCAGGCCATCAAGACCGAATATGAGATCAATACATTTCATTACCAGAATATCCTTAGTAGCTATTTAACACTGGATATTCTCCCAGGTAAAAATTGGCTGGCATCACATACCTATCATTACATTATCAACCACTTCGATTACCGAACCAAGCTTCGTGTCAATGTAGTAGACCCATCCCAAAGTTTGGTGCCGCTCTTTACAGGTCAAATTAATTTCATTGCCTCCAATCAGGAGAATTATTGGTTTGTCTATTTAAGATTCAAGCACATTCAGAATACTCCGTGGCAGATGCCCTTTTTGGTATACACTGAAGATTTGGTGAAGATCGCCAGAGCACTGGAAGAAGTAGATGTAATGGATAAAAGCTGGGATTATAAACAGATTTTTGAATACCTAAACGACCATGCCAAAGTCAATACCCAGCCTGTGACTGAAAATCTCGTCCTGCCAGAACCGCACTTCCCTTATTACGAAGGGATTCACAGGCAATCCGATGAAAAATATTGGTTAGGCCTCTACTGGAGAACCAATCAATACAAGATTTCCACGCTCAAAGCCATCATGGAGCGATGTATTGAGACCGAAGTAGGGAAGGTAACGCTTACTCCATGGAAGTCCTTCGTAATTAAAGGAATCTTAGAGAAAGACCGATTGGGTTGGGAAAAACTGATGGGGAAATTCGGAATGAATTTACGTCACTCTGCCCTTGAGCTAAATTGGCATTTGCCCGCCCTTGATCAGGAAGCTCTGGATTTAAAATTCTTCCTGGTAAGAGAACTCGACAAGTTGGATGTAAGTACTTATGGCCTCACATTTACCATAAAGACTTCCTCAGACATTACACTCTTTACATCAGTGGTCATTGAGAAAGTGGAAGATGGTGAGCAGGATATGTATAATTTATTATACAGCAAAAGCTTCAATCCTAATTTGACGGATTATCACTATTACGCCAAGGACATTCATAAATCGGTACTTGCACCCTTAATTGTTGAATTAAGCAAGGTGTACTATGACAGCCTGAACGAACAGCAGATTGAATCTCCAAAAGTGAAATCTATCCGAGACAATATCGAAAAGGACATGTATCAATGTATACACTGCCAGACCATCTATGATGCGGAATATGGAGATCCTGAAGCGAATATATCAGCTGGAACCTCATTCAGGCAGTTACCAGCTGATTATGTGTGCCCAACCTGTGGAGGTAAAAAAGAAGGATTTCAGAAAGTCAATTAAGGTTTCTTCTTCAAATCCTCCGGACTATTAACGTTCTTTAGTTCAGAATCTTCTGCTGGGTTGATCGTCTTTACTTTACAGTTAGACAAAACACGCTGCAAACTATAAAGTCCCATTTCCACTGTATCTAAAACTTCCCTAAAAGCAGATGGTTTATAAATGGTAATTGTGGTTTCCAAGTACTTGCTATCTGCTCCCTGATAGGTAATGATGTCATGCTCATCGTCCACAGCATCG
>CAXEKM010000770.1:0-3907 GCA_963996645.1 uncultured Marinoscillum sp. | reverse complement strand
GTAAAGTAATCGAGCTATCTACTCAGCGTAAAGGTGACTTGAAAGTGATGGAGCCTAAAGGTTCTATTCAGCACCTTGAGTTTGACATTCCTTCAAGAGGTCTTATCGGTCTTAGAAACAGAATGTTGACTGCTACTGCAGGTGAAGCTGTGATGACACACCGTTTCAAAGCTTATGAGCCAATGAAAGGTGACATTCCTACTCGTAACAACGGATCATTGATCGCTATGGAAGCTGGTTCAAGTACTGCTTACTCAATGGATAAGCTTCAGGACAGAGGTATCTTCTTTATCGATCCAGGACAAGACCTATACATCGGTCAGGTAATTGGTGAGCACTCAAGAGGAAATGACCTTGCGGTAAACGTAGTGAAAGGAAAGAAATTGACTAACATGCGTGCTTCTGGTTCTGATGATAACTCTAAAGTAGCTCCTAAGCGTCAATTCTCTCTTGAGGATGCTTTGGAGTACATCCAAAAGGATGAGTACGTAGAGGTGACTCCTGAGTCATTGAGAATGAGAAAGATTCAATTCAAACCTTAAGCAGGTTTTGATCATAAACTTAAAAGCCATCGTAACTTAGTTGCGATGGCTTTTTTATTAATAGCTATTGAGTTATATCCCTGCTCCCATATCGCTGAGCGATAATGCTGATGACGAATATTTGAAAAGGATGATACATCAAGATGGGCAATAAGTAAATTCCACTTTCGGACATTCCTGCAAACAATACAGAGGCCATCACCGAGCCGTGAACTAGAGACTTCTTAGTTCCACAGAAACTCAATGTAATCTTATCTTCAATGCTGAATCGTAACAAGCCAGCTGCCTTATTGGATAGAAAAAAGATACTAGCAAACAATACCATTACTACTCCTAAAAGAACCAGAATCAACGTCGCTCCAAACTGCTGAAAGACACCCAAAGTGAACGATTCACTAAAGCTTCTGTATACAATCAACCAGATGATGACTTTATCAAACCAGGCTAGCGTTGAACTATATTTTTGGAAATAATCTCCAAGGTATTTGTTGAGACCAATACCGAGGATCAGTGGCAGTAAAATATGTACAAACAAGTCCAGCATCACCTGTCCAAAATCCATTGCGGCATCGCTTTGGTTGGTAATGAAGAAGCCAATAAAAATTGGTGTAATCAACACACCTAGCAAACCACTCAGACTTGCATTGAAGATAGCTCCAGGAATATTTCCCTTGGCAATGGAAACCATCACAATGGATGAGGAAACGGTGGAAGGCAAACTAGCGAGATAAAACAACCCTATCCAAAATGGATAATATGCCGTATCATGTGCTGTGAAATAGAATGGCAAAATCAACAACGGATAAAGCACATAGGTGATCATTTGAACACCTACATGAAGCTTCCAATTGCTGAGATCTGAAACAAGTGATCCAAGGTTTAATTTTAACCCATAAAAAAAGAAGATCAACACCACTCCTATGTCTATTACTAGATTCAAATGAAGTGGGTGTTCCAATCCTGGCACTACATAGGCTAGCAGAATCATGACCATTAAGCCTATTACAAACGGGTCTAATACCTTTCTCACTTCAGCAATTTACCAGACTGTCAACTACTAATAAAGGCTACTCGCTGGATTATTTGATCAGTATCTTGTATTTTTACTTGACAACCAACTGAAGTATTTAGCTAACCACTGAATACTTTGCTTTTTTAAACCAGCTATTTCAACTATGAAAACTTCACTCTCAGTAGCGCTATGTGCATTGCTATCCCTTGGAGCCAAGGCTCAATTCGATCTATCACAGGCATATGCCATTGAATCTAATTATCATATAGAATTCAATAACAATGAGTCACTTTACGAGGCAGTTTTGCCAAAAGAATTCACTGACTATGATAGTGTATCTGTCGTTTTTCACGATACAATCATGATAGACAATCAACTATCCATGAGAATGAAACTTCACGTGATTAATACAGAAAATGATCATTACATCTGGCAGCAAACTGCAGTACCACTGAAGTTGAAATCAACTAGTATTGAGCCAGCAATTGTACCAGACACTCCTCCTACTAATCTCAAATATGTACAAATTGGTGCTTTTGACCATGAAGATGGTGCTCATGAATTATCGAAAACGGCCATCCTTTTCAAGACCGAAATCATCAAGGTAAGTGGAATGTGGAAGGTGGTAATTCCTTATACCGTAGGTCTTTACTCTGAGGTAAAGAAATACCATGAAGATGCGTTTATTACATTCTACTAAATAATTTAACACTTTCCTTAAGATTAGGGTATCTAGAATTTCTATATTAGGGTCGCTACCTGACATTAAGAACTTCATGTATACCAAACGACACTATGGTTTCTGGATGACATATAATTGGTCCAGAAAGCCATTCATCTTCGGATTGATCTATAGCTTTCTAGTATTCATCATTTCACACTTTTTCGAGAATCAAATACATTTACCCTGGAGTGCCGTTACTATCATAGGAATTGCAGTGGCCTTTTATCTAGGCTTTAAGAATAATTCATCTTATGATCGAACGTGGGAAGCACGCAAAATTTATGGTGCAATTGTCAACAGTAGTAGATCATTCGGAGCCGGAGTTTCTTCTTTTGTTATAGGAGATGAGCAAGAGGAAATCCAGAAAGAATTAATATACCGACACATAGCCTGGCTAACAGCATTAAGACACCAATTGCGATTGAGTAAGCCCTGGGAGCACACTCGTGAAAGGCTTGAACATTACGTCCCTACTGTTTGTGAGAGCTACAATAACAAATTAGATACGGAGTTGAGCAGCTACTTACCTGAAAGTGAAATACAGAACTTGTCGACAGCTACCAATAAAGCAACGCAGATATTAGGGATACAATCCAAGCGACTGCAAGAACTACACGATAAGGGGTATTTTGAGCACTTCAGACACATGGAGCTGTATCATTTGATTAAGGACTTTTATGAAAACCAGGGCAAAGCAGAAAGAATTAAGAACTTCCCGTTTCCGAGACAATATGCTTCCACTGCTCTTTGGATGACTTTCGTCTTTTCGGCACTAGTTCCATTTGGAATTGTAGACGTCTTTATGAATGCTGCTGAATGGATATATTTTATCAGTCCTGTATTTTCCGGACTAATTATCTGGGTATTCTTCTTAATGGAAAAGATTGGAGACTATTCTGAAAACCCATTTGAAGGAACATACAATGATGTACCGATCACCCAAATTTCCAGAGGAATAGAAATCGATTTACGAGAAATGATTCAGGATCAAAACATTCCATCTCCTGTTGCTGAAGTCAATGGGTTTTTAATGTAATTGATTATTTAAAAAGCAGCGATCAACAGATAATCAATCAAAGGTGACAATTCTTCAAAGATTGTCTTGTCCGCCTCCTGCATAGCTCCTTTTGATCCATAAACAAGCTTTCCCTTCCTGTTAAAGATCATGTTGATAGGATAATCTTCAATAGGCATCATCAGGTCATTGATTCGCTGCGATTCGGCAATTACCTTAAAGTTGCACTGATTCTTAGATAAGAATTTTGACAAAGCAGATTTCGGATTGTTGTTAAATGACAAAAAGACCACATCATCATCTTTGTATTTTTCTACTAGTTGATTGAAAGCTGGTATTTCGACAACACATGCTTTATGATCAATATTCCAGAAGTTCATCACGATCACTTTATTTTTGAGGTCACCTGATGAAATCACCTCACCATCTATGGTCTTGACATCAAACAATGGATAATTACATCCTTTGAGCAGGTCAAAAAACTCGTTGCCTACCTGAGTAGGATTTGATTTCAAATATTCTCGGATATCGTCAAAGCAGATTTGCTGAGCACTAGTTTGGACCAACAAACATAATAGTCCAACACTGAAAAATAGGGCGGTTTTCATGGCGGT
>CAXEKM010000769.1:0-3151 GCA_963996645.1 uncultured Marinoscillum sp. | reverse complement strand
TTCTTCATTCGCTTTTTTATAACGTAGATTGTAATATGTCTGAAGTTTTTGAATAAAAAGGTCTGTCTCCTGATAGACTTCCTCATTCCAATCATCCGTATTCAGTTGAGTAATTTGAGGAAACTTGTCCGCTCCGATTTTACTTAGTTCCTTGCCAAGCTCATTGCGGAGTGTGGTTAGGTCATAGGAGATTTTAGCAAGTTCGTCTTCATCAGCTCCATTGATATTATGATGAGTGTCTTCCAGGATTTCAAGGAGTTTTGGGAACAAATAGCCTGTTTTAAACTCCGACTGAGCCATTACCTTGTCGAAAGGATAAAACTCTTTTTCAAATTCATTGTCCTTGAACTGAGTAACAGCCATAGCTTCAAAAGCCCATCTCGATGCCATTATTTCTCCGATCATTGGAACTTTGTCTTCTGTTGTAATCGATGGGTTTAGTTTGTCAAAATTCACCACCACACCACTTAATATCAACTGAGGAATGACCAGTAGCGGAATTAATATATAAACGGTTACTGCTGATTTGAATGCAGAACTCACATTTAGTCCTAGAGAGTTTGCAAAACAAGATACTGTGAATAAAACCATCCAGAATGGTAATAACATGCCTTGAATCTCCAGTATCCAATGGCCTATCAACACAAATGATAATGTCTGGAAAGCTGATAGTCCGAACAAAATCAACACTTTTGAAATGATGTAACTTGATTTGCTCAGGTTTAGGAAAGCTTCTCTTTTTAGTATTTTTCGATCTTTAATGATCTCTTCCGCGCTTACAGTTAATCCCATAAACAGTGCGACAATTACACTCATGAAAAAGAAGACCGGAATATTGAGGTTCTCACTAAAGTGATAGCTCAGAGTGTCTTCTGGCATATACCGTACGATAAACGCTAGTAGAAAAGCTAATACAGGGGCCTCAAGCAGGTTAATTGCTAAATATTGCTTGTTGCTGAGCTTACTTTTAAGATCTCTTATGGTAAAGACACTAAGTTGCTTGATCTTATTAGGAATATGTAATGTTTTTGGTGGGACAGAATCTGTTTCCTTTATTTTTTTGATTTCAATGCGATCTTTGAAGAACTGGTACCATTCATAAGGAGACGTTTTACGCTCTTTAGTAAAGTTTCCGTACTCATTGACTACCTTGGTTTCTATGATGTTAAAGATCTGTTCGGGGTTTGCTCCGGAACTTTGATCCACCATTTTCACAATTTCCTTGAAGTAATTAACTGCTTCAACGGGATTGCCATAATAGATTTGATAACCACCTACATCTAGAATGAGTAAGCGATCAAACATCTTGAAAATATCCTCGGAAGGCTGGTGGATTACCACAAAGATCATTTTTCCTTTTAGGGAAAGTTCTTTGAGTAAGTCCATGATATTCTCTGAATCTCGTGATGAAAGTCCACTGGTAGGTTCATCAACAAACATCACTGAAGGTTCTCTCAGTAGTTCTAGACCAATGTTGAGACGCTTTCTTTGGCCTCCTGAAATTGTTTTTTCAAGCGGTGATCCTACTTTGAGATTTCGTGTCTCATACAGACCAAGTGATTCTAACGTTTTAGTTACGAGAATCTGTAGCTCACCGTCATTAAGGTCTTTGAAACATAGCTTTGCAGCATAGAATAGATTATCAAAAACAGTAAGTTCTTCGATTAGAAGATCGTCCTGCGGTACGTATCCTATAACACCCTCAATTTGCTTTTTGCTGATATGGATATCCACTCCATTGATTCTAACTGAGCCTTCTGATGGAGTTTCATTGCCATTTAGAACGTTCAGTAAGGTGGATTTACCAGCGCCACTTCCGCCCATTAAGGCTATGAGGTTGCCAGATTCTTCTTCGATGTTGATGTTGCGAAGACCGATCTTTCCGTTTTTAAACTTAAAAGATACATTTCGGGCAACAAAGGTGAGTTCGTCTTCCGATTCGGTTTTTCTGAAATTGTTGACAATCTCACTATGGTAGATCGCTGTTGCTTTTTTGAATTTGAAGGAACTTCCAGTAGGAATGGTGTAGATCTGATTGGTGCGCATCGGCACGTCATTCATCGTTACCACTTCTTCTCCGATATGTTTAGCCAAGTAAACTTCTACTTCTGGAATACGGAGTACCAGAATAAAATCATTGAAAGAGTCTCGTATTATTCGTTGACATTTTTCAGGGATTGGATGATTCCCGTCATCAATAACCAATAAATTCTTCGAGCTGATTTTGCTTCGTTCCTGGAAAATGACAAAAGCTTTGATCAAATCAGTGATCGTCGTAGCAATATTTATTTCTTCAGAGATTAAATAGAGTAATTCCTTCTCTCTTGACGAAATTTTGCCATCTGCAGCAATTAGTACTAACAAGTTGAGGATAATCACAACCTTCTGTTGAGCAGTTTGCTCTAGGTTGATCTTGCCACAGATCTCCTTAATTTTTTCTTTCTCGCTTTTGATGTTGGATCTATTCGAAGCGATTTCATCAAATAATTTTAAATAGGAGAGAGCAGTTTGCTCATTCAGGTTGTTACGTAAGAAGTTCTCAATAGATGCTCTTTCATCAGTGGTAACATCGTCTTCTCGTGCAACAATTGCCAGGAGATTAATAATGGCATTGAGTATCTCTTCACTCATCAGCGGTAATCAGTTAGGTTAGGAAAGGCTAAAAATACGAAAAGCATTGGAATTGCTCCAATGCTTTCATATGTTAGGTTAGGTAAGTTCGATTATTCGAATTCAACGATATCAGTTCTGATTCTTTTTACCTCAGTTCTGATTCCAGAAAGATCTGATTCAGTAAGCATGAAATCACCAGTGTTTTCAGCGATTTTCTTTTCTACTTCAGCCAAATCAGTTTCGTAAAGAACTCTCAATACTTCTAGTTCACTGATCATATGATCGATGATGTCATCTTCTGGAAGATCTTTTAGTAATCCAATAACATCAAGAAGTGGTTTCTCTTGATCTAATACAACTTTTACTAGTGGTTCTAGAATTAAGTTTCTTGTTTCTTCGTCAAGTACATCAGTTGGGTAAGTTTCAATTACCTCTACTGCCAAATAAAGACCTTCAACAAAAGAACCAGCAAGGATTAGCGCAGCTACTGATACTCTATCTGCACTTTCTAGTCTATCCTCCACATCAGTAATTGACT
>CAXEKM010000768.1:0-6422 GCA_963996645.1 uncultured Marinoscillum sp. | reverse complement strand
TTTTTTGATTTTAACTGGACTTTTGTTTCAGAACATTAAAATCAATAATCATGAAAAAATCATCTTTTACTTATTCTAAAGAAATCAACATCACTCCAGAACAAGCCTGGAAAATTATCGGAGCTGTTAATGGAGTAGATAAATGGGTCGGCCCAATCACCGCATGTAGCGTGAATGGAGACAAGCGCGTTTGTGCAACGGAAGAAGGATCATTTGAAGAAGATATCCTTAAAATAGATCACGAAAACCGTGTATTTAAATACGGAATCCCAAAACAACACATGGTTCCAGTTTCCAACATTATTGGACAAATGTCTGTAACAAACGGCACGAACAATCACGCGATAGTCACCTGGACATGGAACTTCGATGTGACAGAAGAAAATGAAGCTGTCGCGAAAGAGACATTCAATATGCTTGGAACTATGGGTATTGATGGAATAGAGCAATTAGTGCTGTCAGAAGCAGCTTAAGTCCTTATATTTAATATCAAGAAACCCGGCTAGACCGGGTTTAATTGATCCCTCCTATGGTAATTGATCACAAATGCCTCAACCTGGATGGTAAAATGATTTTTGAGAAAGCTATTCTTAAAACTCCCTTCACCAGACCCAACCCGATGCCGGATGAAGCCTGCTTTCTGTTTGTAAAGCGCGGCTATGCCACTTCCTATTCGGAAGTAGCCAACGAGAAGATTTATCAAAATGAAGGCATCTTGATGAAATGCGGGAGCTACCTGATCAAAATGCTCTCTGAAGATGAAGAAGGTACTTATGAAGCCATAGCCGTTCATCTGTACCCTGAGATTCTCAACAAGATTTATCAAAACGAATTACCTAGTTTTCTAACCTCCAAAAAAGAGATTCCTACATCACCGCCTACAGTCAAAGTATCCAATGATGAACTATTCGACAAGTTCTTTGAAGGGATGATGTTCTATTTTTCCAATCCAGAATTAGTCAATGAAGAACTGATCATCTTGAAGCTCAGGGAAATTCTACTTCTGCTTAATAATACCAAAGGTTCGGAGCAACTTCACCAGATTCTTTCCTCACTTTTCTCAACAAAGGAACATTCGTTTAAAAGCATTATAGAAGCACATCTATTTGAAGATCTTTCGTTAAATGATCTGGCAGTGCTCTGTGGTCAAAGCCTTGCATCGTTCAAAAGAACCTTTCAAAGCATCTTCCAAATGAGTCCAGCAAAATATATCAAGGAGCGAAGACTGGAGAAAGCTGCAAGCTTGCTGAAAAACAACAAATTATCAATATCAGAAATAGCCTACCAATGTGCATTTAGTGATTTAGGGCACTTCTCGAAAAGTTTTAGAGCCCACTTTAACTGCTCACCTTCAGAATACAGAACAGCAGCAGTCTTTTGAAGCTTTTTACAAACTTAATTCTTCACCATTGAGATCGGTTGTCAGGATTTCACTCATGTAATTAAAGAATGGTCTTAAATTCTGAAATCCTTCATTTAGTTGATCCATAAATCCTGCAGACAAAACTTCTTCATCAGAAAAAGCATGTTCTACATAAAACTGCTTGTACCGCAGAACCTCTATTGCTTCATCATCCTTTTCGAATCCTTTAGGAGCAGTCTTCAATTGCTCACCACGCAATTCCCCAAAATAGTTTCTAAAAGCATCACTGTTTAGAATATCAAACATTGGATCAGGATACTGACTTATTTGATTCCTAATATGCAGTAGATCTTTGGCATTTGGGCCAAAAAATCCTCCAGCCAAGAATGAATTTCCAGGCTCCAATTGAAAATAATATCCGCCTCTTAAAAAATGAGTCGCTCTCTTAAAGTTGAATGCCAAATATCCCTTATATGGGGTTTTATCTTTTGAGAAACGGACATCTCTGTAAATCCTGTAAACTCGTCCTTTCTCAATCTGATCATGAGCCTTCATTTTCTCCATCAATCCAGCATGAAAATGCTTGAACTCATCATACAATGTTTGATACCGTGGTTTCTGTGTATCAAACCACTCTCGATTATTGTTTTTCTGAAGCTCTTTGAGAAAAGTGAAAATTTCCGGGTTGATTGTTGGATTCATAATGTGAAGATAAAGGCTATAACAAAAAAAGAGGCTCCATCAGAACCTCTCTTTTTATTAAGTTAACCATAATTCAAATTGTATTATGCGCTAGCCTTTATTGCTTTGTTTTTGACTGACGCTATTTTATTGATTGCATCAACATACGCTTTTACCGATGCAATAATCATGTCTTTATGCACTCCGAATCCCATGTAGTGCTGCTCATCATACTTCACACGTAGATGAACTTTACCATCATCATCTCTATTACCCATAGATTGAACAAGAAATTCGTCCATATCAAATGTATCGCCTAGAATCTGATCTACGGCACGGAATGCAGCATCAACAGATCCTGTTCCAGTAGCAGATGCATGAAGCACTTCGTTATTCACTTCAAGCTCTACTGTAGCCGATGGGAACACATTCTCTCCACAGATAATCTGAACGTTTTTCAATTTGATGCTTCCTTGAGGAAGTGCACCTTCCACCAATACGATCAAATCTTCATCAGTAACATCTTTCTTCTGATCAGCCATTTTAAGGAATTCTTCATAAACTTCCTCTACACGCTTCTCGTCCAAATTGTACCCCAAACGATCCAAGTGATACTTCAAGGCAGCTTTACCACTTCTAGCCGTCAAGATGATCGAAGACTGAGGTATACCTACATCCTCTGGATCAAGGATCTCATAACTTTCTCTATGCTTGATCACACCATCCTGGTGAATACCAGAAGAGTGAGCAAAAGCATTTCTTCCAACGATCGCTTTGTTTGGCTGCACCGGCATACGCATCATCTTGCTTACCAATAAGCTCAATGCATAAATGTGCTTGCTGTTGATATTGGTATGCACATCTATAGCCTTGTGAGTCTTCATGATCATAGCAACTTCTTCCAAAGAAGTGTTACCTGCACGCTCACCGATACCATTGATAGTTACCTCTACCTGACGAGCACCATTCAGTACGCCGGCCATGGTGTTGGCTGTAGCCAATCCAAGGTCATTGTGACAGTGGCAAGAAAGGATCGCCTTATCAATACCTTTTACATTTTCCTTTAGGTACTTAATCTTCGCACCATATTCTTCAGGAAGACAATATCCAGTAGTATCTGGAATATTGACTACTGTCGCTCCAGCAGCAATAACTGCTTCTACCATACGAGCCAGGTATTCGTTTTCAGTTCTACCAGCATCCTCGCAGTAGAACTCTACATCTTCCACGTATTTCTTCGCATACTTGGTAGCGGCAATCGCTCTTTCGAGAATCTTTTCTCTGTCACTTCTAAACTTGTATTTGATGTGATAATCAGAAGAACCGATTCCTGTATGAATTCTTTTTCGCTTAGCGTATTTCAACGCATCCGCTGCAAAGTCAATGTCTTTTTCAACAGAACGAGTCAAAGCACAAATCACTGGCTCTGATACCGCCTTAGAAATTTCAATCACCGAGTTGAAATCCATAGGACTGGAAATAGGGAATCCAGCTTCTATGATATCCACTCCGAGAAGTTCCAGCTCCTTCGCTATCTCGATCTTTTCAGGGGTAGATAACTGGCAGCCCGGGACTTGCTCCCCGTCTCTCAATGTGGTGTCAAATACATAAACTTTATCACTCATGATTGTTTGTTTTAAGATGCGACTGCTGCCTTGATTCGGTCGACGACTTGCTGACCGATGGCATCAGTTCCCAATATTTTATCTTTAGGTGTTGTGCTTTCTGCGATATCTGCAGTTCTGTAGCCGTCTTTTAAAACTGCATCTACGGCATCAATTACAGCCTGACTTTCTTCTTTCATTCCAAATGAAATGTCTAAAAGCAATGCTGTAGAAAGTATAGTTGCAAGTGGGTTTGCTTTGTTCTGACCAGCAATATCTGGCGCAGACCCATGGATTGGCTCGTAGATTCCTACACTATCTCCTACCGAAGCAGAAGCAAGCATACCTAATGAACCAGCAATTTGAGATGCTTCATCAGTTAGGATATCGCCAAACATATTTCCTGTCACCACCACATCAAATTGCTTAGGATCTTTGATCAACTGCATCGCTGCATTGTCAATGAACATGTGAACCAATTTCACTTCCGGGTAGTCTTTTGCTACTTCATTCACGGTCTCTCTCCATAGTCTGGATGACTCCAACACATTGGCTTTATCGATAGAATGAAGAATCTTTCTTCTGGTCATTGCCGCATCAAATGCTTTTTCAGCAATTCTGCGAACTTCCATTTTAGAGTAACGCATCGTATCGATTGCTACTTCTCCATTTTCTTGTCTTTCTCTAGGCTCACCAAAGTAGATTCCACCTGTTAGCTCTCTAAAGAAAAGAATATCCGAACCCATCAATATCTCTGGCTTGATACTGCTGGCATGTGCCAGCTCATCAAAAATCTGGATTGGACGGATATTGGTGTACAACCCAAGAGACTTTCTGATCTTCAATAGACCTTGCTCTGGACGTACCTTTTTTGAAGGATCATTGTCATACATTGGATGACCTACTGCTCCTAAAAGAATGGCATCAGCTGCTTTACAAGCATCAAGTGTCTCATCTGGCAATGGATCCCCTGTCGCCTCGATTGCTGCATGCCCAATTAAATGATTTTGGAAAGAGAAGGTATGACCGAAAGCATCAGCGATATTTTTTAAAACATCATTACCCCAAGCTGTTACTTCCGGTCCGATACCGTCTCCTCCTAATATTACTATATTTTTATTTGCCATTGTTATTATCTTCTATATTCTGCTCGACCACCTTGTTAAAAAACCACACGTTGCTTTTCAAAAGCTTCTATCTCTGATTTACCACTCAGGATATAGTCAATGTCATCATACCCTTTGATCAGGCACATCTTCTTGTAAGCATTGATTTCAAATGTCTCAGAATTTCCTGTAGTCTCATTCGTGATGGTTTCTGCTTCCAAATTGACAGAAATCTCTGCTGCAGGATCTTTCTCTACTGTTTCCATTAACTCAGCTAAAAATGACTCAGATACCTGAACAGGAAGCAAACCATTATTCAAGGAATTACCTTTGAAGATATCTGCGAAGAAGCTGCTCACCACTACAGCAAAACCATAATCCTTGATCGCCCATGCAGCATGCTCACGGCTACTACCACAACCAAAGTTCTTTCCAGCAACTAAGACTTTACCACTGTAGGTATCGTCATTTAAGACAAAGTCAGCTTTTGGCTGGTCATTGCTATCATATCTCCAGTCTCTGAATAAGTTATCTCCAAACCCCTCACGTGTAGTCGCTTTTAGAAAACGAGCTGGAATGATCTGGTCTGTATCTATATTTTCAATCGGCAAAGGAACTGCCGTGCTTTTCAATGTTGTAAATCCCATTATGCAATCATTTCTCTAATGTCCGAAATCTCCCCAGTTACCGCAGCTGCAGCTGCCATCAATGGACTCACCAAAAATGTTCTGGCTCCAGGTCCCTGACGTCCTTCAAAGTTTCTATTCGAAGTACTTACACAATACTTGCCTGCAGGCACCTTGTCTTCATTCATACCCAGGCATGCTGAGCACCCTGGCTGACGAAGTTCAAAACCGGCAGCAGTGAAGACTTTATCCAATCCTTCTTCGATTGCCTGAGCTTCCACCCCTTTTGATCCAGGAACGATCCATACATTCACACCGTCAGCTTTCTTTTTGTCTTTCACAAATTCAGCTACTTCTCTCAAGTCTTCTATTCTTGAGTTGGTACAGCTTCCGATGAATACATAATCTATCTTCTTTCCTTTCAATGCTTGATTAGGATCCAAGCCCATGTAAGCAAGCGCTTTGGTCATGTCCTTAGCCGTACCCCCAATAGCTACATCTGGAATAGATTGAGATACTCCCATTCCCATTCCCGGATTAGTACCATAAGTGATCCATGACTCAATATCTTCTGCATTGAATACTTCTACTCTATCATACACTGCATCTGCATCGCTTGGAAGAGTCTTCCAATAAGCAACAGCTTTTTCCCAGGCTTCACCTTTTGGAGCAAACTCTCTTCCTTTCACATATTCGAAAGTAGTTTCGTCTGGAGCGATCATTCCACCACGAGCACCCATTTCTATACTCATGTTACAAATGGTCATTCTAGCTTCCATAGAAAGCGAAGTGATGGCAGAACCCGCATACTCTACAAAGTATCCTGTACCACCTGCTGCTGATAGCTGAGTGATGATGTAAAGAATGATGTCTTTTGCTCCGACACCTTTCCCTAGTGTACCATTCACTTCGATACGCATGGTCTTAGGTTTTGCCTGAAGCAAACACTGAGTAGCAAGCACTTGCTCTACCTGTGAAGTACCAATTCCGAAAGCTATACTTCCAAAGGCTCCGTGAGTAGAGGTATGACTATCACCACAAA
>CAXEKM010000767.1:0-1658 GCA_963996645.1 uncultured Marinoscillum sp. | reverse complement strand
TTCTTGATCTCTTTTGGAGTGATTACGGTACTTTTTGCCTTGATCTTCAAGTTTTTACCAGACGTGGATATCCAATGGCGAACGGTTTGGATAGGTGCAATCGTCACCTCTTTGCTGTTTTCACTAGGAGAGTTTTTACTGGGCATTTACTTTGGGCACTCCAATCCTGGGTCCACCTACGGTGCTGCAGGTTCGCTCATTTTAATCCTGCTTTGGGTTTCTTATTCCTGCTTGATTCTATTTTTTGGAGCAGAGTTTACGCAGGTTTTTGCCAAGTTCTATGGTCATCCTATTCAGCCATCGTCACATGCAGTGGGTGTGAAAATTGTTGAGCGAATAGAGGAGGATTGAGGCTTTATCTAGTTGGTCAGGCACTCATTTGGCGTGATTTTGAAATCTCTTCAATGACTGCCAATATTTGTCTTTATAAATTTCGTATGCTACGTTGAGTTCGGCTTGATAGGCTGTTAGTAATTCCTCTACCACTTTAACTGGTTTTCTAAATTCGCGACAGGCAAAGTAGATGGTACGCATTCCTTTAGCTGTTTCACGACCAATATTTAAATAGCCTTCCGAATCTTTTAAATCCTTCATTAATGCATCTTCAAATTCATTCAAAAGCGTATAGGTCACATCATCCGGCATTCCATTTTTGGTTCCTTCGTACTTAAGGTCAATGCATAAAATCCAGGGATGGGAGGCTTTGGCATCCCATTGAAGTAAAGTGCTATTCAATACAGCAAGCATCAACATGCCGTCGGGGAATCTTCCTTCTAGTGTTCCGTAATTGTCGTTGGCAGTATCGTGTCGGGTTCCTTCATACTTCTCAACAAATTCTTTTTCTCTCCAAAGAACGAAATCCTTCAGCTTGGAAATCGGAACAAGTTCTTTCCCTTCTTCTGCTTGTGGTACTATTTGTACATTGTCAATTTGAGTGACAGAATTGAGTTCGCCTAAGAAGTTGTCCAGAAAGATGTAAATGCCATTAGTAACAGTGTCTTTGATGGATTCCCTATAATCTGGAAAAACGATGGTTATGTCTATTTCATCTGGATGGTAAGGATCATCATTCGAGTAGAAGAATAATGTCTCTTCACCAAAAACCAGGTCATCCATTCGTATGCTGACATCTTTAATATCCAAAGCAGGTTTCAATGCTGTTAATTTCCAGCCTTTAATATCGGGAGCAGAAGCGATCAGGTCTTCTACAAATGGAATGTTTTTGATGATGCCATCTGCGGTCAAAATCAATTCGGCAGTTTCGTCATCAGCCATTCCTGCAAGAAACCAATACCCATCTCTCAACTCGTTGAGCTTAGGTGCTAGCTTGCTGAAGAAGCCTTTGTCTGTGTTTCCTTTTTTTACCTGTTTGTGAAATTCATCCGCATGTATGGTGAACCAGTGCCAGAATTCTTCATTAGTAGTGATGGGACTTTCTTTGGCTCCAAATAGGCTTTTCAGTAGACTCATAACCGCTGTTAATTTGAAAATTGAAGATAGTTATATGAGTCTAAATGATCGCGCTATTAAAATATAATTAGTGAAGAATCAATAGCTAGGTTACAGGTGTGAATGAATTTGACGTAAAAAAGGCACCAGTGGTGCCTTTAACTATGAAGCTGATTTGGACACGTCTTATCTCAATATCAGCAAATACT
>CAXEKM010000766.1:0-14829 GCA_963996645.1 uncultured Marinoscillum sp. | reverse complement strand
TTTGTAAATTTAGATTATTGTCTAATCCTTCTTGAATAAGCTGTTGCAACGTGCTGTCAGTAAACAATTCTGACCAGGGAATATCAGCAATTGAAGTGGAGTCAGAGGACTCCACATCTCGGTACAACCCCTCTCTTGTGAATTCGGGGCTTTCATATTTTTCTCCGAGCTTACATGAAGTAACTACTGCAAGTAAGACCGTGAAGTATAGATAGTTTTTTATGCTATTCATGTTGATTTCTTCTTGAAGTAATTATGAATTTGAAGACTCTGGAGATCCAGTAAATCTCTCTTGTATGGCCTGGAAAATGATAAACAGAATTGGAATTACTAATAATCCAAGGATTGTCCCGACCAACATGCCACCAATTGCTCCGGCACCAATCGATTGATTGCCAATGGCCCCAGCTCCTGTGGATAAGAGTAACGGCACCAAGCCAAATATGAACGCAAAAGAGGTCATCAAAATCGGTCTAAGTCGTGCTCTGGACCCTTCAATGGCTGCTTGAACCAACGGCATTCCAGATTGTCTTCGCTGCAAGGCGAATTCTACAATAAGAATGGCATTTTTGGCGAGAAGCCCTATCAACATGATCAAACTGATCTGTAAATAGATATTATTATCTATTCCAAAGATTTTGGCAAAAGCGAAACTTCCGACCAGACCAACTGGCAAAGAAAGAAGTACTGCTATCGGTAGAATATAACTTTCATATTGAGCAGAAAGCAGGAAGTATACGAAGATCAGGCATAGTAAGAAGATGTAGATCATCTGTCCACCAGATTTCAATTCTTCACGTGATACTCCCGAGTAGTCAAAACTATATCCCTGGGGTAGGTTTTGTGATACTTCGGCGATCGCATTTAATGCATCTCCGGAACTAAAGCCGTCTGCCGGTGCTCCTGAAATACTTACAGATGTGTATAAGTTGAAACGCTTAATAGCCTCTGGTCCATATACACGATCTAGTGAAATGAATTCAGTAATCGGTGCCATGGTGCCACTTTCAGATCTGACGAATACCTGGTTGAGGCTTTCGATACTTGTTCTATATTCAATATCTGACTGCACCATGACCCGATACTGTTTTCCAAATCGGTTGAAGTTGGAAGTATATACTCCACCATAATACCCTTGCATGGTGGTCATGATTTCGTTTACATTCACACCAGATTCCATGGCCTTTGGAACATTAATTGTCAGCAAGTACTGAGGAAAGGTGGTTTTAAAGGAAGTTGTTGCATACTGTATTTCAGGTCTTGCTTGAAGTTGAGCAATGAAATCATTGGTCACTTCTCCAAGCTTCTCAATACTACCACCAGATCGATCTTGTAGCTCGATATTAAATCCACCTCCGAATCCAAATCCACGAATGGTAGGAGCAGCAAAGAAGATGACTCGAGCATCTTTGATTCCAGCTATTTTGCCCCAGAGTTCACCTAGTATTTCTTGCTGGGTTCGGCTTCTTTCACTCCATGGAGCAAGTTTCACAATAACCATGGCATAAGAACTTCCTGACCCATTGATGATACTGTTTCCAGCCATCTTCAAAGTGTTCTGTACACCCTCGGTGTTTTTTACAATTTCATCTACTCTGGTAGCGATTTCTTCACTTCGCTCCATGGATGATGCTGGAGGTAGTGTGATGTCTGCGAAAATGGTGCCTGTATCCTCTGAAGGTACAAAACCTGTTGGAGTAGTGCTCATCATATATCCGAGAAGCGCAGCACAAATTACAATCATCCCGATTGCTAACCCTTTTCGCTTAGTAAAGAAGGATACCGACTTTACATATTTGATAGTCATTGCATCAAAGACGGTATTGAAGTTGTCATAGAAGCGATTTAGGAAACCTTTGTGTTTTTTGTCGTCATGTGATTTTAAGAGAAGTGCACACAAAGCCGGACTAAGTGTTAATGCATTCACGGCAGAAATCACGATTGATACTGCGAGGGTAATTCCAAATTGCTGATAAAAGATTCCACTAGAACCCGTAATAAAGGTTACAGGAATGAATACCGCAGACATTACAAGAGTAATAGATACAATGGCTCCGGAGATTTCATTCATTGCACTAATGGTAGCTTCCTTGGCTCCTTGTTTGGTGGATTCCATCTTCGCGTGGACGGCTTCTACTACCACAATGGCGTCATCCACCACAATACCAATTGCCAAAACCAAAGCAAATAAGGTCAGCAAATTCAAACTGAATCCAAATAGACTTAGGAAAAAGAAAGTACCAATAATCGCAACTGGTACAGCTATTGCGGGTATTAATGTGGATCTGAAATCTTGTAGGAAAATGAAAACTACTATGAATACCAGAATGAATGCTTCAACTAACGTGTGTAGTACTTTCGAAATCGATTCATCAAGGAAGTCATTAGCGTTGACCAGTTCTGCATATTTCAATCCTTCCGGGAATGTTGCCTGAGATTGATCCAATACTTCCAGACAGTTAGCAATTACTTCTTGTGCATTGGAGCCCGCTGTTTGAGCAACAGCGATACCAGTTGCTCGTTTCCCGTTGAAACGAAACGTTCTGGAATAGTTTTGTGATCCTAATTCGATTCTGGCAACATCTTCTAATTTCAAGAGTCGACCTTGATTATCATATTTGATAATGATGTTGTTGAACTCTTCTTCTGTCTTCAGCTTACCTGAATAGCGAATGGTATACTGGAAGGTTTGATCACCATTTTGACCAAACTGCCCTGGAGCAGCTTCAATGTTCTGTTGATTGATGGCGCTGAAAACATCGGAAGGAATCAAGTTGTAGGCGCTCATCATATCTGGTTTTAGCCAGATCCGCATGGAGTAATTCTGCTCACCAAATGATCGCGCACTTCCTACACCATTAACTCGTTTAAGGGCGGGGATAACATTGATTTCTGCATAGTTCTGAAGAAAGATCTCGTCATACTCATCATTTTCTCCGAAAAGCGCGAAAATGAGGATGTTGTCAGATTGTTCCTTTGCTGTAGTTACACCAGCCTGTATTACTTCCTGAGGAAGTAAATTTTGTGCTTGAGTTACTCGGTTCTGGACGTTTACAGCAGCCATATCCGGGTTAGTTCCTTGTTCGAAATACACCTGAATGGTGGCAGTGCCATTGTTGGTGGCAGTAGAAGTCATGTAGGTCATGTTTTCCACACCATTGATTTGCTCTTCCAGTGGAATAATCACACTGTTGAGAACTACGTCTGCGCTTGCTCCTGAATAGTTGGCTGTCACTCGGACAGTTGGTGGAGCAATTTCCGGATATTGAGAGACTGGAAGAGACATTAATCCCAATACTCCCAATATGACAATTAGCACCGATATTACCGTGGATAATACCGGTCGTTGTATAAATTTTTCTAACATGTAATGTCTATTCGTTGAGTGATGGACTATTGATTTACAGAACTTCCTGTGGAGAAATTTGCATATCTGTCTTCAGTGAGTTGATTCCATCAACTACTACAGTTTCTCCAGGTGTCAATCCACCAGTTACGATGAAGTTTTTGCCTTTATCATCCGCAATAACTGTGATTTCTCTGCTGGCTACTTTGTTTTCATCACTTACTACATAAATGAAGCGCTTGTTTTGAATCTCGTAAGTAGCAGCTTGAGGAACTACAAGTACCGAATCCAGCTTATTAGGCAATTTTACTTTTGCACTTCCACCACTTCTTAAGATTCTGTCCGGGTTTTCGAAAGTTGCTCGAATAGTCACTGCTCCTGTTGATTGATCGATAATACCACTGATGGCATCAATGTGACCTGTTTGAGGGAAAGTAGACCCATCCGCTAAAATCAGCTCAACATCCATTTCTTGATGATTTTTGCCAAAAAGATTCTTCGATAGGTACAGGTATTCTTTCTCATTTACGCCGAAGTAGGCTCTAACCTGACGAATGTCTGAAATGGTGGTCAAAGGTTCAGCGATGTTATTATTTACCAGTGAGCCGATACGATAAGGTATTGTCCCAATGATTCCGTCAGTTGGGCTTTTTAAAAGTGTATAACTCAAATTGGTTTGCGCACTTTCAAGGGCTGCCTGAGCTTGCATCAAACTGGCTTCTGCAGATTTTTGAGCATATTCTGCAGATTTCAACACATATTCTCCAACAATCCCTTTGGCTACTAGTGGTTTTTGCTTTTCTACTTCTACAGTTGCAGTATTGACTTGTGCTTCAGCTGCAGCCACATTGGCTTTGGCCTGACTTACCGCTTGGGCGTATTCATTTGCATTGATTTTAAAGAGTGTTTCTCCCTTTTTTACGGTTGCTCCTTCGTCTACATAGATCTGGTCCAGATAGCCCTCGATTCTTGGCCGTAACTCCACTGTTTGGATCCCCTCGATAGTTGCCGGGTAGCTTTTATTAGTGGTTACTTGCTGATATTTCAAGGTGCTTACAGGATATGTTGCAAGTGTTGTCGGAGCTCCATTTCCTTTCACATCTCCTGAGCATGAGCTGAAGCTGATTGCTAAAGAGATGCAAGCAGCTAGTGAAAGTGAATGAATGATTTTTTTGATATACATAGTCCTTTATTAGAAATTTTGAGAATCCAAAAGTAGATCTCACCTTAAATTAGAGGTCTGCACTATTTGCCCTTAGTGTTGGACAAATTGGAAATGATATATGTTGTGACATTTTTTTACAATTCAAATAGATAACTTGGAGGCCTATAAAATGGGCTATTAGCCTGATAAGTATTGGATAATTTAGAATGAGAGGAAACTAAACAATGATTGATTATTATCCGACCCTTAAGTTTACATCACTAGACGATAGTTATTCGCATCGTAATGCTGACTACCAACGTCATGGTTTATTTGAGATGCTTTGGTTTACAAACCAGGAGCAAGAAGGCTTTCAGTATATCGATTTACAAGAGTATCCTATAAAGTCTCAAAGTGTCGTTCTTCTAGCAAAAAGCCAGGTTCACCAATTTGATGCTGGATACAAGGGGCATTCAGTGACGTTGCCACCTTCATTTTTCCAAATAGGAGAGAATAAGCGTTTTCGGATCATGTTCAATCCGTTTTTGAACGACCCGATTATGTTGGACTCTGAGTTAATCGTTCATCTGGAAGCGATTTTCAAAATGATTGAAATGGAAAATAGTACCACTGCAGATCAGCATGTGGTAAACAGCTACTTCAGTTTGTTTCTATACAAGTTGACTTTTGCCAGTCGTGCCAATGTTACCAGAGATAAGAACTTGCCTCGTTTGCAGAAACTGATGGAACTCATGGAAGCAAATTATGTGAAGGAGCGAAATGTAGCGTTCTATGCGGATAGTATTGGAATCACTCCCAAGCGATTGAATCAAATTCTGAAGGAACGGACCACATTGACGGTCACACAGCTCGTACATAGAATGTTGGTCACAGAAGCGAAGCGGCTAATCGCCCGCAGGGACCAGAATATGAAACAGATTGCTTTTCAACTTGGATTTAGTGAGCAGCCCTATTTCAACAGGTTCTTTAAAAAACTGACTGGAATGACTCCAGAGCAATTTCAAAGTACCGTGAAGAAAATGGGATAGAGACTTACAGCAACTCCAGATAAAAGAAAATAAACCAAACCAGGATCAACAATGGAACCAGGAATGGAATAGAGAATCGGATGATGTAACCAAAGAATGAAGGCATCTTGATACCTACTTGCTCAGCAATAGACTTTACCATGAAGTTTGGTCCATTTCCTATATAAGTCATAGCTCCAAAGAACACTGCCGCCACTGAAATAGCCTTTAATTCGATAACAGAATCTTTGAACATTCCAGAAGTATATCCAATCACATCACTTACGCTATTGATGCTGGCACCATCTGCTGCCATACCCGCAGTAAGAAAGTTCACATAAGTAGGCGCATTATCCAGGAATCCTGAAAGCATTCCAGTTCCCCAATAAAGCGTGTTGTGCGTAATTAATTCTGCACCTTCAGGTGATTTTGCAAAGTTGCCTACTAGCTCCAAAGCTGGCATCATTGTTCCGAAGATTCCGATAAAGATGAATGCTACTTCTCTAATTGGTTCGAAACTGAAATCATTTCCGTTAAGAGCCTGCTGATCTGCGAACTTATAAGATGAGTAAGCAGCACCTAACATGATTAATTCTCTTAGGAAGCTGAATTTTTGTCCATCATAATAGATTCCTGGTACCCATGGGAATACATTCGGATCGAGGAATACCGCTGCTACTACTATTCCCAACCAGATAAAGTTTCTGGTTCCACGAAGACCAATTTTACCTGATGGAGTAACTGTATCTTCTCCGAACGAATAGTCCGCTTTGTTCCCTCTATCCATAAAGTAGAATACTACTAGTAGGATAGTTATGGCAAAAAGCCATGGAAGTAAGTTGTTAGTTAAGGTCCAGAAAAATGGAATACCTTTTAGGAATCCGAGGAATAATGGAGGGTCACCAATTGGTGTTAATGAGCCACCTATATTGCTTACCACAAAGATGAAAAAGATGATGTGGTAGGACTTAATTCTGTTTTTATTTAAACGGATGAATGGTCTGATGAGTAGCATCGATGCACCCGTCGTTCCAATGATGTTGGCGATAACTGCGCCAAGAGCTAATAACCCAACATTAATACCCGGAGCTGCCTTTTTGTCCACAATAATCATGATACCTCCTGAGGCTACAAACAGGCCAGTCAATAGCGCTATGAACTGGAAGTATTCGAAAAATGCGTGAACTGGCCCATGGGAATTGTGTAATACAAAGAGATAATAACTCACCACTATTACAGCAAGAGCAATGGCTACTTTAGGATAGTTTTTATGCCAAAAATGTTCATAGAAAAGTGGGCCTGTAGCAATCATAAGTAACAGAACCACAAAAGGAATCACACTCCACGGAGCTGGACTATGATGTGCTTCTTCAGCACCATGATCTTGACTTTGATCGGTATGTGATTCTTCGACCTGATGTTCGGCAACTTGCACCACACCATCATCCTCGTGATCGGACGCTAAAGCCTCAAACCCTGTCGTGTTACCAATTAAAGAAAAGGCAAAAAGGAATGTAAAAATAACTCTATTCATCAAGGCTTCTGGGTCATCTATTTCACTAAAATTATCATTTGCAGGCTGAAAAACAAGCCCTTATTTAAATTAGTTGGGATAATGCAATTCGAAAAGCGGCTTCTGCAAGGCCAGTTTTTGATGGGTTTTCATCATAAACTTTTTGCATTGCTTTTTCAATCGTTTGCGAAGTGTCATTGAAAATTTCATCATCAGTGACTTTTCGATCGTTTTTTGGATCCATCAAATAGGCAAATGTACGTGCCATTCCACAATTAGAAATGAAATCGGTGATTAAGGCTACATTATCATCTACGTACTCAGCAATCGGCCCATAAAAGATTTCTTTGTCCTGGAAAGGTACGTTTGCGCCACAAGCAACTACTTCCAAATTATTAGCTATCAAATGCTCGGCCTGATCCTTTGATACCAATCGGGATGCAGCCGCGGGAATGAAAATCTCGGCACCAGTAGACCAAATCTTTTCATTACACTCATCAAAAGGTATGGTGTTGTCGGCTACCAATTGATTGCCGTTTCTTTCAAAGAATAGTTTCTTTACACCATCCAGGTCCAGACCACTAGTATCTATGATTCCACCATCTCTGTCTATAATGCCAACGATCTTCACGCCATACTTAGCCAGGTATAAGGCAGCGGTAGCTCCTACATTTCCCCAACCTTGTATAATGGCTCTTTTTTGAGTGATGTCACCACCCCAAATATTGTAGTAATGTCTTACTGATTCAGCTACTCCATATCCGGTAATCATATCTGAAACCGTATATTTTGTATCTGAAGTTGGTACGTAGTTTTGGTCTTCCAATATTTTGGATACACCTTGACGAAGGCGGCCAATCATATGAATTTTTTGAGGCTTTGGTGGATGATAGTGTCCATTCACCACTCCTTCCTGAGGATGCCAAAGGCCAAAGCTCTCTGTGATAGGAATTACTTCATGTATTTCGTCAACATTCAAATCTCCGCCGGTGCCATAGTATGCTTTCAGAAGAGGGTAAACCGCCTGGTACCATCTCTTAAGTACATCTTTTTTTCTAGGGTCATTTGGGTCGAAATTGATGCCAGACTTGGCTCCACCGATTTGTGGGCCGGAGACTGTGAATTTGATTTCCATAGTCTTGGCAAGAGATTCTACCTCTCGTCTGTCAAGTCCTTTTCGCATTCTAGTCCCGCCACCAGCTGCTCCATTTCTAAGAGAGTTGATGACTGCCCAACCTTCTGCTTCAGTTTCAGAATCCGACCATTCGAAAACAATTTCAGGGGTTTTGTCTTCAAACTTTTTCAGTAATTCTTTCATTCGGGGATTAATGTTTATACATGAAATTGGCGGCAAATTTAATGAAATAATGATCTTGAAACACTTCAGACAACTGAATGAAGATCTCCGGAGACACTATCTTGCTGAGCGCCAGTAGCTGATGCAAACACATTAGCTATATTAAGTTTTCGTAACAAAGCTAAAAAGCCGAATATCAGTGCTTCTTTTGATTCGATAATTTCATGTGAAGGCACGTGCAAACTAACTGTCTCATTTAACTGATTGTTTATTTTATCAATCAACACTTTATTGTAAGCGCCACCTCCTGTGATCATCACCGAGTTGATGCCTTGGCCAAATTGAATAGCTTTCGATATTTCAATCGCCAGGAAATGAACATACGTAGCCAATCCATCGGCGGGATTTTGAGGAGCATTTTGTAACACAACAGATGTCCATTGATTGGCAAGAGATTTTGGTGGCGTTTTCAAGAAATATTCCAATGAACCCAGATAAGTTAGCCAATCACTATCTATTTGCCCTTTCAAAGATAATTGGCCACCATCATCATAAGGGTGACCAAGTTTCTTGGCGAAATGATTCAAAACTTGATTGCATGGAGCAATATCCCATGCGAGTATCTGATCCTTAGAATGAATTGAGAGGTTGCATATTCCTCCAAGGTTCAGAAATGCCTTCTGATCAGAAAAAAGAAAGTGTTCACCGGCCGGCACCAAAGGGGCCCCTTGACCTCCTAAAGAAATGTCCTTCATTCTAAAATTATCTACTACCTCAATGTCGGTTATTTGGCGAATGATCTCTCCACTTCCAATTTGAAGTGATATTTTCTTTATGGTCGGGTCATGAAAAACCGTATGCCCATGAATGCCAATTAGCTCAACATTCAGATTGTTGGTTTTTATAAGGTCGACTAGTTGGTACCCAATCCATTTACCATATTCATTATCTAAATCTTGCAGATCAGCGGTTGATAATTGATCAGCAACACGCAATCGAGAGATGATTTTTTCTGGAATGCTGAGTGTTTCGGAGTGTGTAATGGTGTAAGTCCACTGCTCACCAGATAGCCGGAATTCAGACACACAAACATCCAGGCCATCTAGTGATGATCCTGACATTACACCAATTACATTGTATTCACTCACTCGATTCTTATTTTTGTAGATCGTATTTGCTGAACCAAAAGATTATTATGTCGAATGTAGCTGTTGATATCGGAAACACCAGAATCAAATCTGCTCTTTTTGAAGGAGAAAAATTGATCAGTACGGCTATTCATGAAAATCTTGAAGCGCTTCATTCTTCCTACGCAAAATCTACCCATCACTGGGTTTTTGGATCAGTTAGGCATTATGACGAACAGATTAGGAAGATATTTTATAATGAAAAATATCTTATGCTAACCAGGCAGACCTCTTTGCCGATAGCTGTGAATTATGATACTCCTGAAACGCTTGGTGTTGATCGACTTGCTTCTGCAGTTGGAGCCTTTACTTCATTCCCTGACAAAAATATTTTGATCATCGATGCAGGGACATGCATCACCTATGATGTTATAGATCAGAGTGGTGTCTTTCAAGGAGGAGTAATCGCGCCTGGTTTAAAGATGCGAATGAAGGCAATGTCTCACTTCACGGATGCTTTGCCGGATATAAGTTCTGAATTCTCTGAAATAATGTTAAAAAATTTGGGAAAGTCTACCCGTGAGTGTTTGTTAGCAGGCTCATTATCAGCAACTATTCATGAAATGAACGGCTTTATAGATCATTTTCTGAAAGAATATGAGGATTTAGTCGTTATGATGACCGGTGGAGATACGATCCACTTTGAATCCAAATTAAAAGCACACATCTTTGCGGACTTTGATTTGGTGCTGACAGGCTTAAACAGAATTTTGATAAAGAATCAATGAAGATCATAAAACTTGGCTTACTGGGACTTACTCTGTGTTTATCAGGTGTATTGACGGCTCAGTCAATTAATTCTCCGTATTCAAATCATCAAGTTGGAGAATTCGTATTCCAAGGATTACCCCACAATTATTCAATGGGTGGAATTGGAATAGGTACACCAACTCCATGGCATATAAATCTTCAAAACCCAGCATTACTAACGTATAATCGTTTGAGTTCCTTTCAAGTAGGACTGCAATCTGATTTTAGAACATATAATTCAGACTTGGATAACTCAAAGGCTCAATCAGGTAGCTTAAGAGCGCTGGCTGTAAGTTTTCCGATCGTAAATAATAGATGGACAACAGCAATAGCTGTAATGCCATTAACGACGATGAATTACAATACTTTAAGTCGTTCATTTGTTGATTTACAGGATAGTGTTCAGAAAACTATTGATTACAGAGGCCAAGGTGGTTTGTCTCAAATTCAATGGGCAAATGGTATAAGACTTTTTGATAAGCTGACTATTGGTGCGAAAGCATCGTATGTATTTGGGACTCTGCATAAAGAATCTAATATATTCGTTAGCTCTACTCAGACTGTTTCCAATTACGCCATTTCATATAACGAAGATTCAAGATACTCTGACATCAATCTTTCAGTGGGAGTTTCTTATCAATATAAAATTGGAGAAAAGAATGTGCTTACTATTGGCGCGGTACAAGGATTATCTAAGAAAATAACAGGAACAAGAAATACGAGTATTGATCGTATGACGGCAGCGCAGGCAATACTAACCAGTTTTGATGTGACCACTGGTGAATCCGTCGAGTTTGATCTTCCGCAATACTATGAATTTGGAATTTCTTATGAGTTGGTAAATAAATTACGAGCAGGGTTTGATTTTTCTTATTACAACTGGGAAGATACCGAGTCCAATGAGGTTGTTGAAGTAAGAAATACGCTTACATTAGGCACAGGACTTGAATTTATACCTGACTATTCAAGTGTGAATAGCTACTTGAAAAGAACCTCCTATAGGCTCGGTTTGAATATGCGCCAGCTACCTTATCTAGAGAATAATACAGAAATTAATGATTTTGGTATTAATTTTGGAGCTTCTTTTCCTGTGAGTGGTTATTCCAGTTTGGATGCTGCTTTCAAATATGGTTTTAGAGGGACAACCGATAACAACTTAGTACAGGAAAGATATTTCCAAGTGGTTATTGGTGCCACGATAAACGATAGGTGGTTTATTAAAAGAAGATACGATTAAAAAAAAGCTTATGAATTCAATTACTAAGCACATTTTCACTCTTGTGTTCGTGATCTCAGCAGCAGCAGCGGTTGCGCAACCAGGATGGAATTGGGGAGATTCAGTAGACAAAGCAAAAGAGAAGAACGCACTTTATGCAGACTTTGTAAAAGCGGAAAACTGGAACGCAGCGATAGGACCACATTCGTGGTTGTTAAAAAACACTCCTGATTTGAATGCTTCTATCTATATCAATGGAGCAAAAATCTACGAAGGATTGGCAGAATCTACAGAAGACAAGGCTAAAACTTTGGAGTATCAGGAGAAGGCACTTGAAATGTATGATTTGAGAATCAAATATTTCGATGATGAAGCTGATGTACTTAATAGAAAAGCTAACACAGCTTATAAATACTATAAAAATACACAGTCAAAGTATCCTGAGCTGTATAAACTTTTCAACAGAGCGTTTGAAGTGAACGGTACTGATTTCTACACCGCAAACCTTACAGCTTATATGGATGTTATTCGTCGCTATAAAGCAATTGGGGGTGAGATTTCAGATGAAGAGGTTTTTGAAAAGTACACTCAAATCTCTGATACTTTCGAGAAGATAAAAGCAAACGGTGGTAACGCAGACAAGATTGATCGATACATGGATATCGTTGATAAAATGTTGACTGCTACTGTGAAAGTGGATTGTGAATTCGTAGTTCAGAAATTGGGTCCAAAGTTTGAAGAGACCAAAGACGTAAAATTGGCAAAAACCATATTTGCATTGATGATTCAGCAAAAATGTACAGATGATCCTTTGGCGATGGAGGCTGCTATGGTGGTGAACGAAACATCTCCTGACTATGGTATTGCAAAATTCATTGCTCAGAAGGCAGCTGCAGAAGGCGATAAAGCCAGAGCACAAGAGTACTTTGAAAAGGCCGTTGAATTGACAGATGACAATTCTAAGAAGTCAGAAGTTTACTTGAGCTTAGCAAGAACTCAGGCTGGATCAAGCAAGTCTGGAGCTAGATCTAGTGCAAGAAGAGCTTTGGCATTCGACCCATCAAATAAAGAAGCATATGTATTCATCGGTGACCTTTATATGAACAGCTTTGATGATTGTAAAGCAGGTGTGAGCCGTGTGAAAGATAGAGGTGTATTCCTTGCTGCTTATGAGATGTATCAGAAAGCTGGTGATTCTCAAAGAATGGCATCTGCGAAAGCTCAGTTCCCTTCTATTGAAGAGATCTTCAATGAAAACATGAAAGAAGGAGAGAGCCTAACTGTAGGATGTTGGATCAACGAAACTGTAAAACTTGAAAGAAGACCTGCTAATTAATAAGGTTAAAACATATTTTCAAACGGTCATGACGTTCGTTCATGACCGTTTTTTTGTTTGGGCTGTAGTGTGCTTACTAGCCTGTATAGGCATATCATGTGAAGACAAAAAAGACATTCTGAACCAGGAGGTTTATGAAGGTCCTACTATTTCCATGGATAGCATATTCACCAAGATGAGCGACTCAGCTCGAGTACGTGTTATTTTAAAAGCACCTAAGCAAAACAACTTTGAAACTGGAGATCGTGAGTGGCCAAAAGGACTTTATTTAGAGTATTTGGATAAAGACGGTACCATTCTATCTACTTTCAAAGCCGATTACGTCTACTACACTTCTCAGGACGATCTTTACAAAGCCGAAGGCAATGTGGAAGTGACCAATTCCGATACTGGAGATGAATTGAATACCGAGGAACTATTTTGGGATCCCTCCAAAGAAGAGTTTTTCACTGAGCGATTTGTTACCATCCAGGAAGGCGATAATATTCACACCGGAGAAGGCCTTACAGCAGATCAGGATTTTTCCAACTACAAAATACACAAACCTCAAGGGACGATGTTTCTTGATGACCTATGAAACTCTTAGACTATATTCTATTTTCGCTAGCTGCGGCTTTTTTGGTAATCGGTATTTATGAAGTGATGGCAGTAGGTATCGGCCAGGCTTATAGCCCATTAATGATATCGGTTATATTACTTTTTGTATTTTGGTATCGAAAGTCACAACGAGAGCAAAAGAAATAGTATTTTTATTTAGCAATGGAAGATCCCTCGCTCTACATGGGCATATTTGTTTGCCTACTTTTTTCAGCCTTTTTCTCGGGTATTGAGATAGCCTTTATCTCTGCAGATAAACTGCATATTGAGGTAATGAGTAAGAAAGGAACCTTTACTGGTAAAATCCTTTCGGAATTCGTCACCAAGAAATCCCATTTTCTAGCGACTATGTTGGTTGGTAATAATATGAGTATCGTGCTTTACGGTATCCTCATGGCCAAACTACTAGAGCCATGGTTATATGGTTATTTCACTTCAGATATCGCCGTACTCGTTTTGCAGTCAATATTGTCGACCATCATCGTATTGATCACGGCTGAGTTTCTTCCGAAGAGCTTGTTCATGCTCAATCCAGACACCATGTTGACGGTGTTCGCATTGCCAATGGCCGCTATCTATTATTTACTTTATCCAGCAGTATGGGTAATTACGGGGGTTTCCAGGTTCATGATTGTAAAGGGTCTTCGATTTGATTATTCTGAGGATAAGCCTGTATATGGGCTCACAGACCTGAATAACTACATCAAGAAAAACATTCTCAACATCGAGCAGGAAGAAGAACCTGAGATCGATGCTAAGATTTTTAATAATGCCATCGAATTCAAAACCATTCGTGTTCGTGAATGCATGATTCCACGTACAGAAATTATAGCGGTGGATGTAAATGATGACATTGCTGAACTCAAAGAAGAGTTTATCGAGAGTGGTCATTCGAAAATTCTGGTATACAAGGAATCAATAGACGAAGTGATTGGCTATTGTCATTCTCTGGAGTTGTTCAAGAAGCCAGAGAAAATCAAGGATATTCTTACACCAATCTTGATCGTTCCAGAAACGATGTTGGCCAATGAACTTTTAATTCAATTTATCACCGAGCGTAAAAGCATTGCCTTAGTCGTTGATGAATATGGAGGTACTTCTGGGATTGTCACCATGGAAGATGTCATAGAAGAGATATTTGGGGAAATCCGGGATGAACATGATGACGAGTATCTGGAAGAGGAGCAAATTGATGAAAGCAACTTTATCTTAAGTGCACGTCATGAAGTAGATTATCTCAATGACAAGTACGATTGGGAACTTCCAGTTGGAGAATATGACACTTTGGGAGGTCTAATTTTAGCATTTCATGAAGATATTCCGACCGTAAATGAGGCGATTTTGATCCCGCCATTCCATTTTACAATCTTCACGATGGAAGAAAACCGCATTGACAAGGTTAAATTGACCATTTT